>JANMHD010000509.1:0-3009 GCA_031374985.1 Coleofasciculaceae cyanobacterium OTE_70_metabat_329
TCTTCTTCGTAATAATATTCATATTCACTATCATCATCTTCTGTAGAATCTTCATTTTCATAATAGAAATTATCTTCATCTTCAGTCAAAATACCAGAAGAGAAATCTAAGTCTGTAACTGCCCGAATTGTCCAGCAACTACGGCAATATTCTGGGTTAGTCATGTAGGCGTAGGGAATATAGCAATAACCCTCATCTCCCCAGTCGGCGCCCCAAGAGTTGCGGACGATGAATACTTGGCGAGAATCGGAATACCCTACACAAAGCATGGCGTGTCTGCCGTGTTCTTTCCGTCCTGCTTCCGATTCTGGATTTGGGGTCGGGACTCTGCCCCGGCGACCTGCTCGATCGAAGGATTTAAACAAAGTAAGAGAGAATACAAACGGATGCCCCTCAGCCAAGCAGTGCTTCATGGAATATAGTTCTAGAGGAATTTCTTCTGCCTCTTCAATCAAAAACTTGGTAGCTTCTGTATAAGCATCATCATGGGGTTTTTTATTAACATGATTAACGTGGTAAGGCCAAGTACCTTCTGTACAGGTTCCCATTTCTTGGAGGATTTGGATACTAGTAGCGATCGAACTCCCTTCATCTCCCTCAATGCCATCTATCAGCCTAGCGTTGTAATAAATAAATAGGCGGCTGACATCCCCATATTCCCCCATAATCCGCACACCCAAATATTCATAAGCCCCAGCGATCGCATTGGCCACACAGCTATTAGTTTGTGCCTGGTCTTCTACATCTGTCAGGTAAGAACGCAGATCTACTCGCTTGGGTAGGTCAGCTTCTTCATATTTGGAAGTACTATAATCTTTAGACTTAGGAGGCTTTTTAGCGGAGTCAACTACACCCCCTAATTTAATTTTCTTCCCCGTTGATTTTTGTAATAAAAAAGCGCCTTGAGCTAAACCACCTATTCCCATAAAACTCCTTAATTAGGTTAATTAGAAACTACTTCCGATCGCATAATCCAAATTCAGGATATCCTATGGAGCGACTAATAAAACTTAGATATTTAGTTGAGAATATAGCAACTTTTCTTAGTAAGATAGGCATTACCCCACCTTACTCCTAAATCCTTAATAATTTTTATTCCTATTGATTTAACCACTTAGAATTTTGCCGGGAGGCTAATCGAGCTTTGCCTGAGGCTGCCCAGTTTTGTAATAGTTGAATTTGTTCTTGGGCGGTACGGGCGAGGGGAATAATTTGGCTGGCAGCTTCCAATACATCATCGGTGGTAAAATCTCGATTTTGGCTAAAACCTAAGTGCATGGCCTCGATAATTGTTTGTTCAATTTCGGCTCCAGAAAAATCGGGAGTTTCGTAGGCAAGGCGATCGATATCATAGCTTTTCAGGTTGTGGGGACGCAGGCGTTGGAGATGCAAAGAAAATATTGCTTGACGTTCCTCTTGATTGGGCAAACCGACAAAGAAAATTTCATCAAACCTACCTTTGCGGAGCATTTCTGGGGGCAAGGCTTGGATATTATTAGCTGTTGCCACGACAAATACGGGGGATTTTTTCTCCGCTAACCAATTAATAAAAGTGCCAAATACTCGGTTAGTTGTACCGCCGTCTCCTCTAGAATCGATGCCCGAAAATGCCTTGTCGATTTCATCAATCCACAAAATACAAGGAGCTAATGCTTCTGCTAGTTGGATCATCTGCCTAGTCCGGGATTCTGACTCCCCTACTAATCCGCCAAATAATCTGCCTACATCTAGGCGCAGCAGGGGTAAATGCCAATGGTGAGCGATCGCCTTAGCTGTCAAAGATTTCCCTGTACCTTGGATTCCTACCAGTAATAAACCCCTAGGATGAGGAATCCCATACTGCCTAGCTCTTTCTGTAAATGCCCCACCCCGTCGCAACAGCCAATCCTTGAGGTTATCTAGCCCGCCAATATCGGAAATTTGTTCTCGTGCTGGGTAATAATCTAAAATTTGGGTTTGTCTAATAGTCTGGCGCTTTTCTTCCAGCATTAATTCTACATCTTCCGGTTGAATCTCCCCGTGGGCTGCGATCGCCCTCGCCATCACCCGTCGAATCCGTTCCATTGATAAACCCTGAGCCGATCGTACCAATTCATCTACTACCTGTTCCCCTAGTTTTTGCCCCATTCCTATAAGTAAATTCTGTACCTCTTGGCGAATTTCTGCCCCGGAGGGAAGGGGAAATTCCAACACTGTCAACACTTCTGAAAGTTCTGAGGGAATAGAAATACTGGGAGCGATAATTACAATATTTTTAGGCTGGGACTTGAGCGATCGAGCCAAGTTTCTGAGTTTACGAGCAATAGAAACATCTTCTAAAAATCTTTGAAAATCTCGCAAAATGAAAATCACTGGGGAATTAGCCGGAAATTTCTCGACAAATTCCAGTGCCTGCAAAGGATTACGTTTACCCAACCCCGGATCATTAAGATTATTTTGATAACCATCCACAAAATCCCAGATATAAACAGGACGCTCTGCCAACCCCTGCGCAGCTTGGATAATAACTTTTTCTAGCCGTTCTTCTTCCCCCGTCGGAATATAAATCAGGGGATAGCGCGATCGTAGTAGCAGGGTAAATTCAGCACTAAAATTCATAGACTAATTTTAATCTATCTCTGCCAAGCGAAAACCCATTTTACATTCGTACTGGTTTGCTTGCTGGGTTGATATTTTACTTAGAGCGTAGGCGCAGGCAGGTTTGCCATTGTGCGATCGAGGTTGCCCGCCCTGATCTGCGAGTAAACAGCTTTGACAAACCCTCTGAGGAACTAAAATTTGGGATTCGGTGAGGATGACTAACATTTTCTCTCCTCCATATTTAGATTATTAACAGCTAAGGGAAAATACTGACACTTTGACTAGGAACTCTTATCCAGTTTCATCATCATATATTTATCATATCTAATAAACAAAATGAGGAGGATGAGTAGACATGGAAAGCAATATGCCTAGTTTTCAGCTATTTTTTCAGACTGTAGATAATATGGCGATCGCCCTAGATTTAGA
>JANMHD010000566.1:0-6323 GCA_031374985.1 Coleofasciculaceae cyanobacterium OTE_70_metabat_329
ACTAAACTCCAAGGAAAGGAATTAAGCTACAACAATTTAGTAGATTTGGAAGCCGCCAAGCAATTGATCGTAGAATTTACCGATATCCCGGCTGCTGCCATTATTAAACACACTAATCCCTGTGGTGTGGCAACCGGCAGCACTTTAGTAGAGGCCTACGATCGGGCCTTTGCAGCAGACTCTACTTCAGCTTTTGGGGGAATTGTTGCCCTTAATCGCCCTATTGATGTACCTACTGCCACAGCCTTAAGCAAAACCTTCTTGGAATGTATTGTAGCTCCTAGTTGTGAGCCAGAGGCACAAGCAATTTTGGCAGCAAAACCTAATCTACGTCTATTAATTACCCCAGATTTGTTAGATACTTCCTCCACGATCGCCCCCACAGTCAAAGTTATTACGGGGGGATTCCTTGTCCAGTCACCAGAAGAGACGATTGCGACTCCCCAAAATTGGCAAGTTGTAAGCACTAAACAACCCAGCCCAGAAGAGTTGCAAGAACTATTATTTGCTTGGCAGGTCGTCAAGCACGTGAAATCTAATGCGATCGTAGTGACAAAAGATCAGGTAACTCTAGGGATCGGGGCGGGACAGATGAATCGAGTGGGTTCGGTGAAAATTGCCCTAGAACAGGCCGGGGAAAAGTCTCAAGGTGGTTACTTAGCCAGTGATGGTTTCTTTCCCTTTGATGATTCGGTCAAAACTGCGGCGGCGGCGGGGATTAAAGCGATCGTCCAACCGGGGGGCAGCGTCAGAGACAAAGACTCGATTCAAGCTGCTAATGATCTAGGTTTAATCATGGTAATCACAGGCCTCCGCCACTTTAGCCATTAGCCAAATTAGATAAAATTAGCTGATGAATTGAAAGCAACAATCATATTAATTGTGCAGAGAGTAATAAAAATCTACGGTCTGCTTGGTCTGTGGCTGGTAAGCGTTGGTCTGATGTGCCGGGATTACCTTGCTGACCCCTACGACATCTGCCAAGAAGAAAACCACATCAAATACTGGCAACACATCGAAAATCCCTAGTAGTATGGATTAAATACAACTAGATTAAACGTAAACAAAAAACCAATATTATGTCACTTTTTGATCAAGTTTTAGGTGCGATCGCTAATCCTTCCCAGCCAGCAAGCACCAACCAACTCAGCACTATTCTTAATGCTGCTCAAGCCCTTGGCAACCAAAACGGAGTTGATGCCGGTACAACTCAAACTATTCTTTCCATTGTGGGTAACTATGCCCAATCATCCCTGAATCAACAACAGCAAGCCAACCCCGGCCAAGCTCAAGCGATCGTCAATCAATTTAGCGGCACTAATCCTAGTACCCAAGCAGTCCAAGCCCTCTTTACCCCAGAAATCCAAGGAAAAGTAGCCCAAGAAATATCTCAAAGAACTGGAATTAATCAACAACAAGTCCAGTCTTTCCTGCCTATAGTAGTTCCCCTAGTGCTGAACCTCCTCCAGATGGGTAATAATCCCCAGACTGGTACTAATCCTGCCCTCAATAGTTTCTTAGATGCTGATGGTAGCGGCAGTGTAGATATCGGTGATGCTATGCAGTTGGCCAGTAGGTTCCTAAGTCAACCCCGCTAACAGACACTTCGCAGCTTAGTAAAAGACACTGGATATTTAAGTCCCCCTTTGGAAGGGGGATACAGGGGGTTTTCTGGTGGTCACTGAGCAGTTCGACAGGCTCACTGTAAAACTTTGCCAAAGTGTGTCAATTGCTTGGTTTCCTTAAACTCTCCACCTTGGCAATATCTAACTTGGTTTTGAGGACAGTATCAGGATTGAGACTGATGGAATCAATGCCTAGCTCTACTAAAAATTGGGCAAACTCTGGATAATCACTGGGTGCTTGACCGCAGATGCCGATCTTGCGGCCATTTCTTTTTGCTCCGGCGATCGCCATTTCTACCATTCGTTTTACTCCCACATTGCGCTCATCAAAAATACTCGCAACTAGGGCAGAATCTCGATCTAAGCCCAAGGTAAGTTGGGTAAGATCATTGGAGCCAATGGAGAAACCATCAAAGACAGCACTAAATTCATCCACCATCAGTACATTGCTGGGCAGTTCGCACATAACATACACTTGCAAACCATTTACGCCTTTTTCTAAACCATGCTTGGCCATCTCCAGCAGCACTTTTTGACCTTCTTCTGGAGTACGACAGAAGGGAATCATGGGGATCACATTGGTTAAACCCATCTCATCTCGGACTCGCTTCAGAGCTTGGCATTCTAGGGCATAGGCCTCTTGGTAGTTGGGATCGTAATAACGAGATGCTCCCCGCCAGCCGATCATGGGGTTTTCTTCTTGGGGTTCAAATTGTCTGCCCCCCAAAAGATTGGCATACTCATTACTCTTAAAGTCTGACATTCTGACTACTACTGGCTTGGGATAGAAAGCCGCCGCGATCGTACCAATGCCGTAGGCCAGCTTATCCACAAAGAACTGGGGTTTGTGGGGATAACTAGTAGTTAGTTCAGCAATTTGTTTTTTAACAGCCTCATCGGTTAAGCGATCGTAGTGGATCAAGGCCAAGGGGTGTGCCTGAATATGGTTGGCAATGATGAACTCTAACCGTGCCAAGCCCACACCATCGCAAGGGATACTCGCCCGGCTAAAGGCTTTTTCTGGGTTGCCCACATTCATCAGAATCTGGGTCTGAGTTTGGGGTAGAGCATCTAAGAGGGTCTGGCGGATTTCAAATTTTAGCAACCCTTGGTAGACATTTCCTGCCTCGCCTTCTGCACAGGAAACCGTAATTTCTGTTCCCGTAGTTAGGAGTTCGGTGGCATTGCCACAACCCACGATCGCTGGGATGCCCATTTCTCTGGCAATAATTGCCGCATGACAGGTTCTGCCCCCTTGGTTAGTAATAATGGCACTGGCTTTCTTCATGATCGGTTCCCAGTCTGGGTCGGTCTTATTCGTCACCAACACTTCCCCAGCTTGAAATAGGTCAATCTTGCTTACATCAAGGATCACCCGTGCTTTCCCTTGGCCGATCGCTTCCCCTACACTCCGCCCTTGTACCAACACGGGGCTAGTTTCTAGGAGATGATAACTTTCTAGAATATTAGTTGCCTTCTGAGATTGCACCGTTTCTGGGCGAGCTTGGACAATGAATAATTCATTAGTTATCCCATCCTTGGCCCACTCAATATCCATCGGTGTAGGAATACCCCTAGCTGCGCTGTAATGGTCTTCAATAATTATTGCCCACCGAGCCAAGCTCAAAATTTCCTCATCCTGAAGACAGAAAAGTTTTTGCTCTTCGGGAACAACCTGTTGGTTTCTAACCCGTTTAGAACCGCCCATATCGTAGACCATACGTAGGGCTTTAGTCCCCACCCGTTTTTCAAGAATGGGTTTAAATCCTTGATTAAGAGTAGGCTTAAACACCAGATATTCATCAGGATTAACTGCTCCTTGGACAATATTTTCTCCTAAACCGTAGGCAGCCGTAATCACTGCCACATTTTTAAAGCCGGTTTCTGGATCGATCGAAAACATCACTCCCGAAGAAGCAAGGTCAGAACGAACCATTTTTTGAACTCCCACAGAAAGAGCAACTTGGAAGTGATCAAAACCCCTAGCTTGGCGATAGGAAATAGCGCGATCGGTAAAAATAGAAGCAAAACATCTATGGCAAGATTGGAGAATACTAGTTATTCCTTGAATATTTAGATAGCTTTCCTGCTGGCCAGCAAAACTAGCATCGGGCAAATCTTCGGCGGTGGCGGAAGAACGCACGGCAGCATCGGTATTCTGACCATAGGTTGCACATAGTTCTCCATAAGCCTCTGTAATAGCTGACTGTAAATCGGCTGGGAAGGGAGTATTCAGGATTAACTGCCTTGCTAGTTGACCCACTTGTCGTAAGTTCTGGATATTTTCTACATCTAAGTCTGCAAAAATTCCCCGCAGTTGTTGCTCTATACCTGCTGCCTGAATGAAGTAGCGATAAGCATGGGCAGTGGTAGCAAATCCCCGTGGGACATTTACCCCTTTAGGTATTAGTTGCTGAATCATTTCTCCGAGGGAAGCATTCTTACCTCCTACTAGGGCTACATCAGCAATACCTACATCTTCAAACCACAAAATTAGAGATTGATTTTTAGAGAGTTTTATTGGTTTTCTTTGTATAGTGGCAACCATAAAATTGACCTCCTAACTATGTATCAACATGAATCAATATTTGTTAATCTTTTGTAGCAATTGTAGATATATAGTTGATGTTTCAAAATAACTTTCTTCTGGGAAGAGTTCTACTTATCGGTTCTTTCAGGCTACTAGAGACATATTTATAATGTACCTCTAAAAATTAAAAGATAAGGCTAAACTAATCAATTGTTTACGATCGCTCCAAAAAATATTCCCTATAAAAATAAGGAATTAATTAGGTTGTAAGATATTCATCCTAGAGGCCATAACTGCCAAATATTTTAGCTAGTTAGCAACTGATATCTAACTAGGTTCCACCCACTTACCATCAGCTTTGATCAGGTTAACCAATTCTAATACGCCTTGATCTTCGGGGACTTTTTTGATTTCTTCCCGTCCCCTGTAGAGGGAAATATACCCAGCTTGCTTACCTACATAACCATAGTCAGCATCCGCCATTTCTCCCAAACCATTAACAATACAGCCCATCACGGCAATATCTAAACCAGTTAAATGCTGGGTTGCTTCCCGGACTTTGTGCAGCACTTCTTCAAGGTTAAATAAAGTCCGGCCACAGGAAGGACAAGCCACGTACTCCACCATAGTTTTCCGTAACCCAAGGGATTGCAGAATACTATAGCAAACCGGGATTTCTTTTTCTGGAGCTTCCGTGAGGGAAACCCGGATGGTGTCACCAATGCCATCTGCGAGGAGAGTAGCGATGCCCGCAGTAGATTTAATCCGGCCGTATTCCCCATCGCCAGCCTCAGTCACGCCTAAATGTAATGGGTAATCCATGCCTAGTTCATCCATCCGTTTGGCCATGAGTCGGTAGGCAGCAATCATGACTGGAACCCGGGCTGCTTTCAGGGAAATTACAATATTTCTAAAATCTAGGGATTCACAAATACCAATAAATTCTAGGGCGGATTGCACCATGCCCTCTGGGGTGTCACCGTAGGTAAAGAGCATTCTCTCGCCGATCGAGCCATGATTTACCCCAATCCGCATGGCCTTACCCTGATCTCGCAGGGAAATAACCAAGGGAGAAAGGGTTTCCCGAATCTTCTCCCCAATTTCATCAAATTCTGCTGGCGTATATTCCGTACGATCGCTCTTCGGTTTCTCAAATACGTACAGCCCCGGATTAATCCGCACTTTCTCGATATGCTTGGCCACCTCTACAGCAATTTTTACGCCATTGTGATGGACATCGGCCACGAGGGGGACATTTTGGTAAGTAGCAATTAATTTTTGCTTGATTTCTGCCAAGGCCTTGGCATGAGCCATACTAGGAACCGTTACCCGGACAATCTCACACCCAACTTCGTGCAAACGACGAATCCCCGCTACCGATCCATCAATATCTAGAGTATCTTCGTTGATCATAGATTGAACAACTACGGGATGATTGCTACCGATCGAAATACTTCCTACCTGGACAGTCCGAGTTTTGCGGCGATGAATAGCAGTATCAAAGGTAGGTGCAGTGGGGTTAGCGATGGGTGCGGTGAGGGTTTGCATAAAAAATATAAATAGAGATAAAAACTTAAAACTTAGCCAGAAATTAATTCTCTACCTCTTAGATTGCCACAGAAGAGGTCAACAGTAAACAAAGCGATCGGAGTAATGCTCAACCTGAGCTATGTTAGTAAATTTAACTTTGATAATTGGTTGCGACTTGAAACTCAGTAAAGACTTTGGCTTGATCTAAAACCAACTCGGTAGCTAATGCTGCCATATCAGGTGGGTAGCCATATTCACGCAGTAAACGTTTAACTGCAACTTTCATTCTGGCTCTGACGCTTTCTTTAAGATTCCAGTCGATCGAGGCATTTTTACGGATGCAATCGCATAGGACGATCGCTAAATCTCGCAGTTTATCAACGCCCATAATTTCCTGTGCGCTTTGGTTTTGGGCTAGGGCATCGTAAAAAGCGAGTTCGTAAGGTTCTAGCTTTAATGCTTCACCTCTGATTTGGGCGGCTTTAGTGTCCTTTGCCATGTTGAGCAATTCTTCGAGGATATCGGTAACGCTGATGACTTGGTTACGATAGCGGCGCAGGGCATCATCAAGAAGTTCAGCAAGTTTGCGGCTTTGGACAACATTGGTACGTTTACTTGCCTTGATTTCATCCTTTAGC
>JANMHD010000585.1:0-2859 GCA_031374985.1 Coleofasciculaceae cyanobacterium OTE_70_metabat_329
TAGATCCTTTGACAGCGAAGGTGCAACATTAGTTGGTAATGCTGAAGCGATCGCTGACTGGGTGGGTCTCAAAGCCCAGATAGAAACTTCTCTCCAAAGAATGTTCCGCCGGGAACTACAAAATAGCCCCCAACTGGTCTTTTTGCTCCAAAGCCCTGATGAACCACAGACAAACGAAGATACAACAGGTACAACAGATGCCACAAGACGCAGAAAGCGTTCTACTGCTAAAGTCGCCTCCTAAAAGACAGTTATCAGTGAACAGTTATCAGTGAGCAGTGAAAATTTATCCCTGTTTAAGGTGTTTTCTCTTTTGTAGGTATTATGTTGTTAAGGATTCTCCTACCTTAAACCTTAACACCTGATAAATGATAGCTATTAACTCATTAAGGTAACTGTTAACTGACATGAATTCGATGAAAATTGATGAGATGGCTAACGACCAAGATAAGCAGCAATTGTTCTCTTGGAAATGCACAGAAAAACTAAGTTCATCTACTTCATCAGGTTGTTAGCTGACCTGTTTGTAAAACTACCTTAAACATCAATAAGACGATCACCCCTTTTATCTTAATTTTATATCTCAGCGATATTAGATTCAGAAAAGATATTCTGCCAGAGGACTATAAAACGTTGGAGAAATTACTGCTTGAGAATTTCGGCTCAATTCGGTATAGAAGTTGTTATTATTGAGCTTGTAAGACAATAGACCTCTTGCGGAAAAAGAGAAAAAGAAGTAAAAAAAGGAGAAGTAAGCAATTATAAAAAAAAGCCGATGTCCTATCAAAAAGCCATAAACCTTCCACCTTCCCAGTTCAAAAGATTATGTGGTGTCAGCCTAGAAACCTTCTGGAGAATGGTAGAGATAGTAACAACTGCGAAACAAGGAAGTCGTGGAGTGCATAGTAAACTATCAATTCCAGAGCAAATCTTGCTGACATTACAATATTTACGGGAATATCGTACATTCTTTCATATAGCCCAAGATTGGGGGATTCATGAATCAACAGCCTATAGAATAGTAAAAAGGATAGAAGAGGTGTTAATTAGAGCAGAGGACTTTCGCTTACCTGGAAAGAAACAGTTACAAACATCAGAGACAGAAATAGAAGTTATTGTGGTGGATGTGACAGAAGTAGAAATTGAACGCCCTAAAAAAAACAAAAGAGTTACTACAGCGGCAAGCAAAAGTTTCATAGCCTAAAAATGCAGTTAATTATTGGGCAAAAAGACAAACAAGTAATATGTACAGAGATAGGGAAAGGTCGCAGACACGATTTCCACATCTTCAAGAAGAGTAAAGTCAAGGTAGTAGAAAGAGTGAAGATATTAGCCGATAAGGGATATCAAGGAATTCATCGCTATCATCAGCAGAGTATTATTCCTCAGAGAAAGCCCTGCAAGGGTAAGCTAAGAAAGGAACAAAAACAACAAAATAGAGAATTAGCAAGTTTGCGAGTGAGAGTAGAAAATGTGATTAGGTGTATGAAGATATTCCGTATTTTATCGGGACGTTATCGTAACAGGCGGAGGCGTTTTGGATTACGAGTAAATTTGATAGCTGGAATCTACAACTATGAACTGAAATTATCCGCCTCTTCCTAATTCCGCAAGAGGTCTATTGACCAGTTGAAGAATATTTCCCAGATTGAGCATTCCCGGCATCGCTCTCCGGTTAATTACTTTGTCAATATTCTTTGTGGGTTGATTGCTTATTGCCATCAGCCAAAGAAGCCTGGAATTGCTAGGTCAGACAATTTGGTGTGTTCTGCTTAAACCGAACTCACGTTAAATATGAAGATACGGTATTAACTGAGGAGCAACTTATCATTTCAGAAGTAGTTCCCAATTGGCAGCTAACAATTAATCAAATCTTCCAAAATTCTAAATTTCAAGGATAAAAGTTGGGGACGTGATTACGCCCCCCGTTTGAGTTTATTCTACGCCTTCAATGCGGTCTTCCACTTCTTGGTAGAGTTGGCGGAGGCGATCGAGATTGCTCTCGCTAGTTTCCCAGTAGCCCCGACCATTCACTTCCAAGAGCGTGCCGACCATCTTACGGAAGGAGTGGGGATTGAGATTCATTAGGCGCTGCCGCATGGCTTCATCCTCGATGAAAGTAGCATTGGTATCTTCGTAGACCCAGTTATCCACTGCCCCGGCGGTAGCACTCCAGCCCATAGTATTCACCAATCGCTTGGAGAGTTCCCGGACACCTTCGTAGCCGTGGGAGAGCATTCCTTCATACCATTTAGGATTAAGGAGCTTAGTCCGGGCATCCAGACGGACGGTTTCCGAGAGGGTGCGGACTTGGGCGTTAGCTGTAGTAGTGTCAGCGATTAAAGCTGTGGGAGTTTTGCCATCAGCCCGGAGCCGAGAGATGAGTTTTGTGGGATCAGAATCGAAGTAGTGGGAGACATCCGTGAGGGAGATTTCCGAGGAATCTAGGTTCTGGAAAGTCACGTCTGCTGTTTTCAAAGCCGATTCAAAAATCTGCCGAGATTGTCCCATAGTGCCGGGATCATCTGCACTGAAGGCGAAGGATTTCCGGGCTAGGTACATATCTTGTAGTTCAGATTCGTTTTCCCATGTGCTATTTTCCACAGCCAGATTGACGTTGGAAGAGTAGGAACCGGAAGCATTGGAGAATACCCGTGTGGCAGCTTGCCGGAGGGTTACACCTAATTCTTCCGCCTGAGCTAGGGCATGTTTCCTGACAAAGTTCATCTCTAGGGGTTCGTCAGCCTCGGCAGCCATTTTTACCGCCTTATCTAAGAGATTCATCTGGTTAATAAATAAATCCCGGAAGACTCCAGAGCAATTGATCACCACATCAATCCGGGGTCTGCCCAACTCCTC
>JANMHD010000614.1:0-5654 GCA_031374985.1 Coleofasciculaceae cyanobacterium OTE_70_metabat_329
GCTAAACCTGTGCGCCAAGGATATCTCTGCGCTAAATTTGGTTTTGGCCATTGAAGTAGGGGTTCCGTGGGGTTGCAGTAGAGAACCGGGAGCCAACTAGCATAGGGATATTCATCATCCCAGTCAGCTAACTTATCACGAGATTGCCGCAGAGCTTGCACTAAAGGAATCCCTTGAGAAAATTCTTGTAAGAAACTTTTCAGAAATCTTTGGGCAATTTGATCAGGCACCGCTTCCTTCATGACGATCGCTTGCGGTATATACAAATCCGCTATTTCTTCCCCCAGTTCCAAACCATCACAAGAATTAAAAATCGCCAATTGCAATCCCTGTTGAATCTTTTGCCGGAGAGAAGATTTAATCTCCCCAATGCTCAAACTATCAGAACTATTGATGCAAATCCTTCCTTGTTCTTGCTCCTTCTTACCATGCCCAGCAAAAAACAAAATATCAATAGAATCTGAACCCTGTAAAGCGGCTTTAACTGCATTCCTGGAAGGTTCTCCCAAAATTTTGGGACTATGAATGTAAGGGAGATTTTTGATTACTGTTGTATCTTCTGCGGTGTTGATACCCCGACTATCCCCAATAATTGCTAAAACATTTAGCTTTAATTTACGACTACTTCTAGAATTGACCTTAATAAAACTCGGTCGGAGCAAAGTATAGTCCGCCTTCGGAAATTGCTCAAAGAAACTCCATAAATGCCAAGGAGCATACTTTAATTCCGAATCGGAAATATCAATCCCAATTAAGATAACTTGATCAGGATTCAAGATGGAAATTAATCTGTCTTTAACAGGTAAAAATTCTGGAAAATTCAACCAATTATTGAGATATTTTTTTAGGTTACTAGCTAGTTGAACATGGTTGATATCAGAAGAGTTACTAATTGAGGCTTCCACATTTTCTAGGCGGGGGTGTTTTACCTCGGCATGATAAGCTTTACGCCAATCTTTGATACTAGCCACTAATTCTAGACATGGCGGCAACGTTGCCTCTCCCCGCTCGATTACCTGAGAAGAAGAGTCTAAGATTTGGTAAGTGACAACAAAAAATTGATCAAACTTACCTTGAAACCGAATTTCTACAAATCTATCCATAGCTGCTAAATCTCAAATTTTTCTATGATAATTGCTTCTTCTAGCTGAATTTTTACCTGAAATTCCTCTCTAAGTTTACCTCTAAATTCAACCTGAATCCAATTATCAGCTTCTCTTGATATAGACTGCGTTAGCAACTTCCCATCAGACTCTAAAATTAATAATTCCACATTTTCTGGCAAATATATCTGACCATTATTAGGATGAAGCCTGACCTGAATAAAATATTTAGAATCTTTTTCTTCCTGAAAACCAATTATTACAGCTAAAGAATGATGAGCAATATCAAGCTTCAAATCTATTTTTCTGCCCCAAGATTCTTGTAATCGGCTCTGCCTAACCATAGCTAGATTCATATTTAAGTTAGCAACTAACTCATCCAAAGGTTGCCAAATTTTAGAGAAGATTTTCTGACTTAAACTTTGGACTGGAGCTATTTCTCTAGGAATAACTAGGACTAGAGGTCTAAGAGGTAGCTTTTGGTGGACGATCGCCGGAATAGTTTCTAGGCTCATCCACAGGTCAGAGCGATCGATCGCATAGCTCCCATCACTGACATCATAACTCCCCTGTTCATGCAGCTCTTGGTGGCTCGTGAAACCCCATACCCGCAACCAAGATTCCTCAAGACTTACCTGCACTGCCAGATAAATATCCCCAGCCAAATTTGGATTATTCAACCATTCTTGCTTGACTCGCAATTCCTCAGTATCAAAATCTTCCGTCGGGATCAAAACTAAACGAACTTGGGAAGGAGCTTGGGGCAGATCGATCGCCACTCCATTCAGAGATTGCCAAACCCTCGCATGTTGTTGTTTAACTCTTTTGCTGTCTACAGAATTTTGTTTGACATCAAAAATATCGACAATAGTTGGCAAGATAATATCTAAACATAGAGAGTTCAGGAAGACACGATCTCTTACTACCGGGTCGGTATAGTTTGCGGCTACAGACTTTGCCTTTTGTACCTCCAATTCACTAATTTCTAGGCATAAATGTTCGGGAAAAATCTCTTTCACTTGTTCTAAACTAATAGCCATAAATCCTCCTTGATTTTATTATCTAGCCTTCAATAAATAGTGCGCCGTAGGGAACAGTACAGAGAAAAACATAAACATTGCGGTGTAAGCACTCTTTAATCTTACTGATTATTTCTACATTTAAATTAAGTTTTTTCCAGAAATAATTAGATAAATATTCAATACTTTCAGTAACTAAATTATCTACCTGTTCTAAAACTTTCTCAGCAGTAGTTTGTAGCTTTTTAGCAATCTCTTCCTTCCGCAAATTTAGCTTTTCCTTGACTCTAACAATTTTTCTATCTAACTCCTTTGGTTGTAAGTCAATATTTTGCAACTTCTTTGCACACTCATGAGGTAAATGTCCAAAATAAGCTTGAAGAACATTAATTCCATTGCGTAAACTAGAGTGCGATCGCAGGGCATTTTCTAGTTCTTTCGATATTACCTGCTGCCGATAATACCAAGTCAATAAATCTTCTATTTCCTCCCCTAGGGCATTAAGATATTCGATGTCTATTTTTATTTGTGGACGTTGTTTAGCTAAGTTAATCAACTCCTTAAGCAAAGCTTTCTTAACTCTAGTTAATACACGACTAACTTCATACTGCTCTATGCCTAAATCTTTGCCGATATCTTTTTGTTTGATACCAATGAATCCATAGCTGAGAATTAATAACTTGTCGCTCAAACCTGAAGTTAATTCCTTAGGCAATTTCTTAACCACATTATCAAGAGATTCGATCGTCTCCCCTAACAAAGTAGAAAGGATTCTAGAATTTTTTAGAGGTTGAGGACTAGAAATACTTGACGAAACTAAGTATTCTTCTCTCAGATCTAGCATCCCATTTTCTTGATCTTCTATTTGATTATTCATTAGTTGATCGAGAGATATGGGCAGCTTAGGACGCTTATCTTCCAGTGCTTTGATGCAAGCCTCCAGAATCTCTTTTACCTGCTGAGGACTGAGGCTGAGATTATTCTTACTTTGGCAAAGTTGAGCAATTTCTGCAAATTGTTCTGCTGTAGGTTCTTTGATAGTTAAATTATTCCTAGTCCTTGGTAGCTTGGCTTTCATGTCTTTCAGATGACCATGAACTATAAGATATTGCCCTAGGGATTCCTCTAACCGAAGAGCCTCCTTCAAATACTTCTTTGATACCCTGACTAGGGAACCATAACGAGAAGTGGGTTTATCTTGTTGATCAGCGAAAACCTTGCTGATTAAGATTCCCTCTAGTTTTCTTTGAGCATAGGTTTGGGGAGAAGCTAGTTCAGGATTATATTTCCGCCAGAACTTATCCACATCACAGATACTTAATCTGACATCTTGGAGATATTCACTTAAATAATCATTGAAGTTCTTAAAAGTCTCCTTAAATTTAGTTCTGACATTCCTCGCACAATTATAACAAACCTCTTCTAGGTAAGCCTGAAGATGTTGGGGAGCTAAAGAACAAGTTCGCTGTCTTGCTTGGGTGAGAAAATATTCAAACCAAAAATATTCATCGCGATCGGGGTATTTTTTGATAAGTTTTTGCATATTAGCTTTAAGCCTTGGATCGATATGCCAATTATTGCCAACCAGAAACTGGGTAAATTGTTCGACTGAAGTATGTCGCTTAGTGGGCATGGTAGTAGTTCTCCTGCTGATTGATGGAAAAAATGGTGGTAGTACATAACATTAGCGTCCCTGTTGGATAGATAAACCCGGCTACAAATAATATTCCTGCTGCCCCCAAGAATTTATGCAGTTTTTCCAAAAAAATAACCAAAATCTTTTTCGATCTTGGTAAGAAGGGTTAAATATTTATAAATTGTGATGACTAAAGACCTTAGCCACCACTGACTGGGGGAATTAGCACCACTTCATCGCCATCCTTGAGGGGCGTATCGATCGAGACAAAATTTAGGTTTACTCCATAGCGAGTAAGATTGCGCCATTGCTCAAGGCGGGGGTGTTGCTCTAGGAGGCGATCGCATACCTCCCCCACCGTAGATGTCTCTGGTACATCCCACACTAATTCGGGGACTCCCAAAATTTCTTGATAGACAGCAAATAATTTAATTGTGATCTTCATCGTTATTCTGTTGAGGTTTTGGGGGTTGATCCCCCCTAGCCCCCCTTAAAAAGGGGGGAGAATTATCTCCTAACCATTAACTGGGCGACCATTGCGGAATTGACCACTCACAGTCCGGCCTCCCCGATAGGTCATTACCCCAACACCGTGGGGTCTGCTGGCTCGAAATTCTCCGGTGTAGCGATCGCCATTAGCAAAAGTACAATTGCCCCGCCCGCTGAGGTCACTCCCAAAAAAGTCTCCAGTGCAGCGATCGCCATTCACGAAAGTAAAAGTACCACTACCCCGGACTTGCCCACTAGTGAAACCACCCGTATAGCGATCGCCATTTACAAAAG
Organism: Coleofasciculaceae cyanobacterium OTE_70_metabat_329; assembly: GCA_031374985.1. Classification (GTDB taxonomy): domain Bacteria; phylum Cyanobacteriota; class Cyanobacteriia; order Cyanobacteriales; family JAAUUE01; genus JAAUUE01. The sequence continues at coordinate 4,542 of JANMHD010000614.1, forward strand.
TAAAAGTTCCTACGCCATTTTGTTGCCCATTACGTACTTGTCCGGTATAGCGATCGCCAGTATTGTAGATAAAAGTTCCTGAGCCGTTGGGCAAACCATTTTGGAAATCGCCCTCATAACGACTATCATTGGCAAAAATAAATAAACCCCGCCCACTGGGTAGCCCATCACGAAATTGCCCCTCATAGCGATCGCGTGTTGCGTAGACTAGGACTCCCTGACCACTGGGTTTACCATTAACTAGCTGCCCACTATAGTAAGTTCCTGTTGCTGGTGCTGCTGTTGCTCCTCCAGCTTGAGGCAGAGTATAGTAGGAGCAAGACCCCGTAAGAGTGGCTCGATTACCGCTAAAATCACCCAAGCAAGCAGAAACGGCATTCTGGGCTAAAGCAGAACTATGGAAAACTAGAGGCAAACTAGCAGCAACTAAGCAGGCTATGCCTAAGTTAGGCAGGGACGAGAGCTTTAACATAATCAGTTATCAGTAAACAGTTATAAAAAAACGATAATAATTGATGGTTAATCACACTTATCGAATCCCTAATCATTTGCTAGATCAGATTGTATCTAGTAAATAATCTCTACAATAAAACTTTAACATAGTCATCTCAGTTCCCAAATTTATCCCAGAAATAAATTAACAGTGTTCATTGATAACTGATAACTGTTTACTATTCACTTTTCACTGATTTCAACCGCCACCCCGGTTTGACTACCTGCTGCGATCGAGCGATTACCAAAGCATCATCTCCCACATTTTCTGTAATGGTTGAACCCGCCGCCACAGTGATATCTTCCCCCAAAGTCAGGGGAGCAACAAGGACACTGTTAGCACCAATTTTAGTCCGATCGCCTATCTCTGTCCGGTGTTTATTAACTCCATCATAGTTAGCAGTAATGGTTCCGGCGCCTATATTTACTTTAGTGCCTAAGGTGGCATCTCCTAGGTAAGAAAGGTGGGCAATATTCGTGCGATCGCCTACTTGAGAATTTTTCAATTCCACAAAATTTCCTACTCGGCAGTTATCTACAATTCCACATGACCCCGGAGATGGGCATAGGGGCCAATTCTTGTTTCAGAGCCTACCTGACTATCAGTAACTACAGAATAAA
>JANMHD010000066.1:0-1703 GCA_031374985.1 Coleofasciculaceae cyanobacterium OTE_70_metabat_329
CCAATGTAGGTGACACAAGCCCCATCATCTACTTGGGCTGCAATTTTTAGGAGGATCGGCTCCAATTCTTTATAGGCAGTTTCTGTTCCCCCCGGCATCAAACTTGGGCCATTCAGGGCGCCTTCTTCGCCACCACTGACCCCCATCCCGACAAATCCTAAACCCGTAGGTTCTAATTCCCTAGTCCGGCGCTCGGTATCTTCGTAGAGGGAGTTGCCCCCATCAATGATCATGTCACCGTTTTCTAACAATGGCTGCAATTGCTTGATGACTGCATCCACCGGAGCTCCAGCTTGCACCATGACTAATATTTTGCGGGGACGGGCAAGGGATTTGACAAAATCTTCGATCGAGTAGGCAGCGACAACATTTTTACCCACTGCTCGTTTTGCCATAAACTCTTCTGTCTTAGCCGCTGTACGATTGTAGACGGCGATCGGGAACCCATTGCGCTCCACATTCAAAGCGATATTTTCTCCCATAACGGCGAGACCGATTACTCCAAAGCTCTGCTGTGTCATAAAAATTCCTTCAACTTTCTTGGCATTCTCAATTTACTGCCAACTAGGTTAACTTGATCCCCCTCATTGTCTTGTGAAGAAGATATTAAGAAATTATCTTAAGAAGCAGATGCCGAGAGAATTTGGGCTGCGGTCAGGCTGATGGCGGGGAAAGTCGGGGAGATGATGCGTTCTGCGTCTGTATGTTTTCTAACTCGATAATGACTATTGACTAGCTGGTGAATCAAAATCAGATTTTTTTGAGGATCTACAATCCAGTATTCGGGAATTTCTAGATTTTCATATTCGGCTCTTTTTAAGGAATAGTCTCGTTGATAGTTTCTGCGGCCGGGCTTAACCACCTCCACGGCTAAGCGTAGGGGGCGTTGTCCTAAAATGATGTTCTTGCGATCGAGACTAAACAAAGAGTCCATCTCTATCACACTAATTTCTGGATAGTGTCGCTGTTGGTCTTGGGAGCATACCCCTATGGCATAGCTGGCCACAAACAAGTTAGGAAATTTATTATTTACCTGCTCATAGAGTACATTGTAGAGAAAATGCACAATCATTAAGTGGCGGAGGTTAGGAGCAGTTATCAACACAAATAATACCTCTTTCAATTGTTACCAATGTTACCAAAAAACTTGGCTAGTCATCTGCATTAACCAAGGATGTCCCCACCACAGAAGCAGAATAAATCCGGTTACTCCTAGGTAGGCAGGCCGGAGAAACTCTGACCATTGGAGAGATTGGCGACCATCAAGAATTGCCTTAAAGGGAATCACGGAGGTTCGGGCTTTAGCCGTGATAAATGCCTGGCCATAACGTTGCTCTAGACGGCGATCGCCATGCCACACTGCAAATAGGTGATGTAATACTAAACCAACAGAAGTCAAGAGAGTAAAGCTTGTCCCTAACCATAGGGTATGGGCGATGCACCAGATCACCTGCCCCACCATTTGGGGATGTCTAGTAATCCGCATAATGCCGGTTTCAAATAGATGCACTTCTGGCTTTTGAATAGCGGCAATTTCTAAAAGATTAAAGGTAGCGGGATAGAGAAATAGGAAGGATACAGCACTGGCAATCCAGACCCCAGCCCTGATGCCGGGTAATCCTTGCACTTGCCACAACTGCACTCCATCATAACGGTGATTAAAGAAATAGATAATCAAAACAGTCGCAAAGGGAATACTGACT
>JANMHD010000111.1:0-2098 GCA_031374985.1 Coleofasciculaceae cyanobacterium OTE_70_metabat_329
TCGAGTGGGCAATTAGCAAAAATATTCAAACTTTCGATCCCGGTGCTGGAGGCAGCCATAAAAAAAGAAGGGGTTTTCCTGCCACTCCTAATTACAGTCTGCATAGATTTTATAATCCTCGATTAACCCAAATTCTGCGTAATTACATTGGTGAAATAAATGATATGGAACAACAAGAAATTGAAGCGATGAATAGTGAATTACCATTTAGTAAAAAGGAAATAATTTTTGATTTAGATTAGTGGGGTATGTTAGCGTAATGCACCAATCGAATAGCTAATTCTCAACCCCAATAACAATCTGGTAAACCGACATAATAACGTTTAAGAGTAGGAGATATAATTACATAGCACTTTTCATTGGGATAGAGCCGAAAACCCCCTGAATCCTCCTTACAAAGGGGGACTTAAAAAATCAAGCCTGTACCTCACCAAGCTGCAAAGTGCTGTATCTAATAGACTTTCTACTTCACGTTTTGGGGGAGCTGACAATCCTTAAATCTTCTCTAATAAGTTAGTGATATCTAACTTCTGTAAATTTCTGCTACATGATTTATCGGTGCTGTCTTTCAGCTAAAGGGTAAAATCATATTTGTAGAGAATAGTTAATGATTTAGTTATCTGGATTCTGCTATTCAACTAATTCAAATTATTTAAAGTATAATTTCTAGTGGCAGAATTTGGGCTGTATCTTATAGAATAACGAATAAGGTAGCCAAAAACTACGATACAAACCCTGATTAACCCGGTAACTCTGATGACCGATCGAATTCTAGAACAAAAGCTGAATTTATTGTTTGAATTGAACCCTTTGGCGGCGATCGAATGGGATATAAAATTTCAGGTAGTGGATTGGAACCAGTCAGCTACTGAGATATTTGGCTATACCAAAGAGGAAGTGATCGGCAAAAATATCTTAGAATTAGTTACACCTAAAGAATCACATCTTTCTCTTCATCAAGTATTTCAATCCTTATTTCAACAGGCTGAAAAGAGTAATAATATCAATGAAAATATTACTAAAACTGGAGAAATAATTACCTGTGATTGGCATAATCATCCACTAATTGATATTCAGGGGCAGAGGATGGGAGGGTTATCGATCGTGCAAAAAATTACTTCTCAAAACCAGACTACCCAAGCCTTAGTAATTAGTGAAAATATTACACAACATAAAGTTGCTGAACAGCAATTACAAGAACAAGCAGCTATTTTACAAGCTTTTGTAGACCATACTCCTGTTCCCATCGCCCTATTTGACAAGGAAATGCGCTATCTAGTTGCTAATCGTTGTTGGCTTGTAGATAATAACTTAGTCGAACAGAATATTATTGGTCGATCGCATTACGAAGTATTTCCAGACCTACCCGATCGCTGGAAGGAAGGACACCAAAGATGCTTGGCAGGAGAAACAGAAAGCTGTGAGGCAGACCCTTTACTTCGCAAGAATGGCTCGATAGATTATGTGCGGTGGCAAACCCTGCCTTGGCGAGATGCTCAAGGAGAGATTGGGGGTATTCTCATGTACTCAGAAATAGTGACGGAGCGGGTTAAAACTGAGGAAGAAAGGCGCAACTTGGCTGCAATAGTCAGTAATACCAGTGACTTTATAAGTATTGCTTCTTTGGAAGGTAAACTTCTCTACGTTAATCCGGCTGGCTTAGAGTTAACAGGATTAAACAGTCTAGAAGTTGCTATGACTCAAGAAATTACCAACTTATTTTCTCCCAAAGAACATGAATCAGTCTTTCAAAGTATTACTGAAATTATGACTAAAGGGAAATGGCAGGGAGAACGCACTTTCCAGCACTTTATAACTAAAGCAGAAATAGCAGCCCATGCTAATGTTGTTTTGATCAAAGATCCCGCCACCTCTCAACCTTTGTATCTAGGGGCGATCATCCGGGATATAAGAGCGACAAAAGCTGCTGAAAGACAATTACAACAAAAGATTAACCAAGAAGAACTACTTAATCGAATGAATAATAATATTCGTAGTTCCTTAGACTTTAATGAGATATTGCAAAAAGCTGTGATGGAAATTCGGAACTTTCTAGATGTTGATGCCTGCCACTTTACAAAATACATTCCAGAAGATG
>JANMHD010000208.1:0-2699 GCA_031374985.1 Coleofasciculaceae cyanobacterium OTE_70_metabat_329
CAAACCAATGCGATCGAGAACCTAGAAATCCTCTTTTTCTCCAAGTGCTTACTAGCCGGAAAAATCTCATTTATAATCCTTATTTATAATATAGTTGATTGTCCTAATAAACTTCATCGTGAGTACCTAGATCGATTAACAAAATTTTGGTATCAGATAAAAACTTAAAAACTAGAAATCATCAAATCATTCACACTAACAGCCCAAGTATTGCCCTGTTGATAATTTTCTTCCGCTTCCTTGGCTCTAGCTAAAATTTGATTTCTACGTACCTCAATCATGCGTTTGTTTAAAATCTCTGTCACAAAAAGTTGATCTTCAGGATTAAGAACAGATACAGAACGTAAAATATTTTCAACTTGGGTGTTTTCGTCTGGGGTTGATGGTTGCATAGGATTAACTCAAGGTTTTAAAACTTTACTTTCAGCATAAACCAAACATAATTATAGATGGTGGTGAAGATAAAATATTGAGAAAGAAGCCAAAAAATATGAGCCTGAAAGAACTAGAACCCCAACTCCTTGCCCTTTCTGCCACCGAAAAAACTCAAGCAATTCAACTCATCCTCAACAGCCTGCCCAATGGCTGGCATGGCGTTGAGAAAACCCCCGGCGTGTGCGGTGGGGATGCTTGTATTCGGAGTACCAGAATTCCAGTTTGGTTATTGGTTAGCTATCATCGTCAAGGCTTAAGCGATGCCAAAATCTTAGAAGCCTACCCTACCTTGAATGCGATCGACCTAGCAAATGCTTGGATGTATACCGAAATCTACCCCGAAGAAATCACCACCGCCATTAAGGAAAATGAGGCAGAATAATGGCTCAAATTTATGCAGACGAGCAGTTTCCCTTACCCGTTGTGAAGATTTTGCGGAATTTAGGGCATGATATTCTGACAGTCCAAGAAGCAGGAAAAGCCGATCAGAAAATTCCCGATCGTGACGTATTACAGTTTGCCATTAGTCTAAACCGAGCAGTTTTAACCATGAATCGTCGAGACTTCATCCAACTACATCATCAATATCCCGAACACGCAGGCATCGTCATTTGTAGAAGTAATACCAACTGGGAAAAACTTGCCCAAACAATACACACTCATATCTCTGGATTAGAATCTCTAGCGGGACAACTGGTAAGAGTCAAATTCTCATCAATATCACTATAATCAGCCAACTGGAAAATAAAAATAAACTTAACTGAATCAGCAAATACTTCCATGAAAGTCTTCTCGCTCCAAGTCCAAGAAGAAGGACAAGTTAACATCCCTCAAGATGTGTTAAATACCCTCCAAACCCATGAAGGACAATCCCTAACCCTGCTCCAAATCGGTGAACTTGCCATTCTTGTCTCAACACCTCCCCAAGTCACCACCTTGACAGAGAAATTTGTCTCTTTGATGAATGAGAATAATGTCACCCTTGATGAACTTCTCCTTAAACAAATTTTTAGCACTATTAACCCTCGAAGAAATTATGGATCAGAGAATTAGGGTTGAGCATAGAAAAAATTGCAGAAATTTTGGGTAGTAATGTGGCAGAAATTTAGATTAAGTTAGATTAAGTTAGATTAAATTAGATTAAATTAGATTATGGATAGTTCATGCTTGATCCCGGCTCCTTTGATAACTTTGATATGGCTGCTCGCGAAGTATTGAACTTTCTGCACGATCGTCTTGGATTTGATCTATGGATGGTGACTCGCACAGAAGGAGAAGATTGGATTGTTCTCCAAGTAAATGACCACGGTTATGGAGTTAAAGAAGGTTCCGTCTTTTATTGGGCAGATTCCTATTGTTCACAAATGGTTTTAGGTTATGGTCCCCAAATTGCCCCTAACTCTCAATTAATTCCTACCTATAATCAGGCTCCTATAAATAATCAAGTTGCAATCGGTGCTTACATTGGAATACCCCTTACCTATGATGATGGATCTCTATTTGGAACCCTGTGCGCTATTCACCCTACTTCTCAGCCAGAAGATATTACTAGCGAACTACCTCTACTTAAATTATTAGCTAAGTTACTCAGTAGTTTTCTCAACGCTGAACTAAAGATGGCAGAACAGAATCGCCACTTTGAAAGGGTAGAGGCGGAAGCAATGACGGATATTTTAACTGGATTGTATAATCGCCGGGGCTGGGAACGATTGCTGGCAGCAGAAGAGAATCGGTGTCGTCACTATGGCTATCCTGCTTGTATTGCTATCATTGACCTAGATGGCCTAAAACTGATAAACGACACCTATGGTCATGCCAAGGGAGATGAGTTTATCTATCTTGCTGGTGCAGCCTTAAAGCAGGCAATCCGCAAACAGGATGTGGTGGCACGGATTGGGGGCGATGAATTTGCAGTATTGGCGGTAGAATGCCATCTGGCAGAGGGAGAGAAGTTAATTAAAAGGATTGAGGAATTTCTCAAAGTTAGCCAAATAAGTGCTTCTCTTGGCATAGCTGAACGGCATCCTAGTTTGGGATTAGGATCCGCCTGGGAGGAAGCCGATCGCTTAATGTATATTTCCAAGAAAAGCCGCTAAGAAAATTTTCTCTTTTTACCTTGATAAGGCTCCCTTGGTGACACCGGCGATCGCTTGTTCCGTAGCTTTGGGCAAATGGTAATATTTCCCCCCCGCATTGGCAGCTAGTTCCTTGGCAAATCCAGTACTGACAAACTTACTCTCCGTATCAATCACTAATAGCTGAAT
>JANMHD010000225.1:0-4654 GCA_031374985.1 Coleofasciculaceae cyanobacterium OTE_70_metabat_329
AAGGGGGATATCCAGTTTGCTCAACAAGTCTATCAAAGAACGATCGGTCTAAATCCAACTCAATTATTTACCCTACTAGCAATATTATGGGTTTGTTTAACTATTAATTTCTTCCTTCAGCGCCATCTTAAACTAGATATAAGTTGGCATCTAAAATTATTTATGATTCCTTTGATTTTATTCATTGTTTGGCTTTTAGCTCCTGAAGGTGGTTTACCTCCTATTTATTTTAATTTTTAATAGGAATTATAGTGATATTTTCAATTTTTTTGGGATTAATAGTAATTATTTTTGTCTTAGAAATAGCCCTAAGATTAACTATTGGGTTTCATAATCCTTTACTCTATCTAGCTGATCCAGAAATTGGTTATCTTCTTGCTCCTAATCAACAAGTCCGGCGCTTTAGAAATCGAGTTGTAGTTAATAAATATTCGATGCGGAGTCCTAGTTTATTAGAACCTAAGCAGGGTTTACGAGTTTTGTTATTAGGAGATTCCGTACTCAATGGTAGTTGGTGGACTGATCAAAAAGATACTATTTCAGAAATGATTAAGAACAACTTAACTTTAGACCAGTACCCCTCCAACCTTCTTGAGAAGATGGCTTTGAATTCCCCCTCTTTTTTAAGGGGGGCTAGGGGGGATCAACCAGTGCTAAACTTTCAAAACCAAACTTACAGCAATTTGTGTTCAGATGAGTGGAAAGAAAACCCTCTAAATCTTCCTTGTAAAGGGAGACTTGAAGATCAAGACTGTAGCTTAGTAGATTGCAATCTGCTGTATGAAAACCAAGCTTATGAAAAAACTATAGAAATTCTCAACGCTTCTGCTAATGGTTGGAGTCCCCGTAACTTGTTAGCTTATCTCCAGAAATTTGGTTGTTTTCAGGGAGATATTTTAGTTTTGTTGCTCAATACGGATGATTTATTTGGGACTGCGCCTACTTCCATTCCTGTGGGTCTCGATCGATACTATCCTAGCCATAAACCCGCCCTAGCAATTCTTGAAGCTGCTACTAGATTATTAATACCCTATACCCCGCCTCCAGAAATGGCTGTAGTTAATACAGAAGGAGGCGATCGGGTGGGTTTCAATCTTACAGCCTTAGAAGTAATTTATCAGATTGCCCAAACAGAAAAATCCTCGCTAATCATTACCCTGACTCCCCTCTGGCATGAAGTAAGCTCTCAACCCAAGGCTTACGAAATTTTGGCAAGGGAACGATTAGGCAAATTTATTCAAGACCGGAATATTCCCTACCTAGATTTTCTGCCCATCTTTCAAAATCATCCCGACCCTAAAACTCTCTACCGTGATCAGATTCATCTCAACCCTCTGGGTAATCAATTGGTGAGTACTGAAATTAGCAAATTATTAGTAGGGGAAACCCGCCATGCTAATTTAGAGGATAAGTTTTAATGGTAGTAGATAAAAATTAATTAGGTGGTTGGTGGTGTCCTATGATGACTTACGATTCTGACAAACGGAAATTGATGTCTGTGTTATGTCATGGTTCAATATTTTTTAACACTTTATTCATCGGCGCAGGGATCCCCCTAGCTATCTTGCTTCTATCTGACGATCCAGTAACTAAGACTAGTGCAAAAGAGTCCTTAAATTTCCACTTTAATATGTGGTTGTACTGGTTTATTTTTGGAGCATTAGCGTGGATTTTGATTGGCTTGCCCTTTTTGGCAATTGTAGCGATCGCTAATCTAGTCCTCCCCATCTTGGCAATTATTAGTTCCTTGGGGAACCCCGATGAGTCTTATCGCTATCCCTTTATTTTCCGTATTCTCTAGATTGCAAGGATTTTAGAGAAGTTTTGTTAAGGTCACCAATAGAAATCTTGCTAATAGAGCCACCAGTTATAAATATTAATGGCTCTATTAATTTTTAATTTTATTCACTTTTCACTCAATAAATTTTTACTCAATAAAAATGATCGCTAAGTTTAACGATCGTGTAACAGTCTAAGCACAAATTTATAATACCTTAAGCTTCATCGTAAGCCTCTAAGTCTAGAAGATAGAGGTAAGGTTCAGTTAATTCTGGCCGTTGGAAGGCAATTGATCGCATCAAATGCCAGTCTTGCAAACCTTCAAAGGCATCAGTATAATCATCTGCCTCCAATCGGGCTGCCAAACCCGCCATATCCTCTAAGGTGACAGCAGAAATATCTGTAGTAGAAAAAGTTGCAGTTGCCATGACCCGACCCTCCCGAATTGAATATTAGCGATAAGTTTTCTGATAAATACCTAAGATCATCTTACCGCTAATTTTGAGTGTTTGTGATCACGAAATTTCTGACTAATTGTAAAACTTCGGGACGGATTTCATGACCCATTGTAAATTCATGGTAATCGCTGATGATTCCCCAACTTTTAAGAGTATCTCTGATATAGTGGGCTGCACTAACAGGAACTACCCGATCTTCTGTTCCATGTACTAATAGTATGGGTGGAAATTTAGATATTTCTGGTCGGGGTTGAGGATGCCAATAGCCACTAAGGACAATTAATCCTGCCAAGGGCAAAGATAAACCTACATCAAGGGTCATGGCTCCTCCTTGGGAAAAACCACTCAAAATAGTCTTCTCCAAAGGGACACCAGTTTTTTCTGGGAGCGATCGCAGCCAACTTTGCAATAATTCTTGACTATTAACCAGTTCTGCTGGATTATTTTGCTCTAAGTTATACCACATCCGCCCTGCTCCTCCGTAGGGATAGGGCAAGGGTGCATCCGCAAACAGGAAATAATAATCTGGCAGGTTAATTATGGGGGCTAGACCAGCCAAATCTTGACCATTAGCTCCGTAGCCGTGGAGGGCAACGATTAAACCCTTAGGAGGTTGGCCAGAAGTGGGGGGAATGGAAATAGAAGTTAAAGACATAGGGGTAGTTTTGGGAGAGGGATTTTCTGGTAGAAGTGTCTCCATCGGGGTAAGGGACAGGTTTACTTCTTTGTTCCTATCAACTTGATTAGAAAAATCTTGATTGTTGCAACACGTCACTAGCAGCCCGATGCAGCAGAGAATGACGATATACCAAAGCCTTGAAATCATCTGCATAGCCGCCTCCAATTACACAAGCAACGGGATAACCGCCCTGAATACAGGTACTCAAAACCTGCATTTCTCGACGATAAATTCCCGTATCTGTTAAGCATAGCTTTCCCAACCTATCACTGTAGTGGGGATCTACTCCTGCATCGTACAAAACTAAATCTGGCTTAAATTCTGACAATAAATCTGGGAGATAGTTAGCTAGGGTTTGCAAGTAGGCTTCATCTTCCATCCCTGCTGGTAAAGCCACATCTAGATCACTAGTTTGCTTGGTGCCGGGAAAGTTGATGCCACAGTGCATGGAGAAAGTGAAAACTTGGGGATCATTTTGAAAGATTGCTGCGGTGCCATCCCCTTGATGCACGTCTAGGTCTACAATCAGGATTTTTTGGACTAGGTTTGATTTTTGGAGCACACGGGAGGCGATCGCTAGATCATTAAAAATACAAAACCCCGAACCATAACTAGGAAAAGCATGGTGGGTTCCCCCGGCAGTATTGCAAGCAATGCCATGTTCTAGGGCTAACTTTGCAGTGAGGATAGTTCCCCCCACAGCAATTCGTGTCCGCCCCGCCAAGGCAGCACTCCAAGGAAGACCAATCCGGCGTTGTGCCTTGGCATCAAGAGTTCCCCGCCAATAATTCTGTATATATTCTGGGGTATGGACTAGCTCAAGGGTTGCTAAATCTGGTAATTCTGGGGTATGAAATTGTTCTGAGGTGGCTACTCGATCGCTCAACAGCAGTTCATAAAGTAAGCGAAATTTCTCCATCGGAAATCTATGCCCTTCCGGCAGAGGAGCGACATAATGGGGATGATAAACTATGGGTAGGTAACTATGGGGCATTTTTAGGATTATTTGCGGAGGACTAATTAATGGTTTCCACTATTTCTCAACCTAATACTCAAGCTGGTCAATCTGATCAACCCAAACCAGTTGTAGAGATGACTCTAGAGGAATTTTTACAGCTACCAGAAACAAAGCCAGCCAATGAATTTATTCAGGGAAAAATTTACCAAAAAACCATGCCAAGTGGAGAACATAGTACCTTACAAGGTGAGTTGACATCTAGAATTAATCAAATTGGTAAACCTAGTAAGTTAGTTTATGCTTTGCCAGAATTACGATGTACTTTTGCAGCACGATCGATCGTTCCTGATATTAGTGTGTTTACATGGGAACGGATTCCTCGAAATGAGAATGGAGGAGTTGCCAATAAAGTTACGATCGCTCCAGATTGGATCATAGAAATTTTGTCACCAGAGCAGAGTGTTAATCGGGTAATTGAGAAGATAATTTTTGCTTTTGAATATGGGACTAAATTAGGTTGGTTGATCGATCCAGACAGAAAAAGGGTGATGATTTTTCAAGATAATCAGATGCCAGAAATAAAAACTGGTGGAGAGAGTTTACCAGTCATAGAAGTATTTCAGGATTGGCAATTATCGGCAGCAGATTTGTTTAGCTGGTTATACGTTGATTTATAAGATTGAAGATTGTGGCAATTTAGTAAGGACAATGATTTTAATGATCTAACAAACTCTTACGTAGTTTTACTTTCTTATTAAATCAATATCACTCTCTTCATTA
>JANMHD010000244.1:0-15999 GCA_031374985.1 Coleofasciculaceae cyanobacterium OTE_70_metabat_329
TAATTGAGAATGTCACCATACAAGAAAATGCAATCCCTAATAAGTTAGTTAGATACAGTAATAAAGCTCCCCAACTAAGCAACCAATTGCCATGAGATAAACCTAGGCCAATTACACATAATGGGGGCATTAAAGCTACGGCAATTGCTGTTCCAGCTAAAGTACCGGAAATTTTAGGTTGTATTTTGGCATAACCACTAATTGCTCCAGCAGCGATCGCAATCCCAATATCTAGTAAATTTGGTTTTGATCGAGCCAATATCTCACTGCCAAAAGTTGATATGCCTGCTAAATATCCTAAACAATAAGAGAGAAATACTGCCAATAGAGTTCCTGTCAATATAGAAACTAGCCCACGGCGAAAAAGTGTTATATCTCCTTCTAAAGCTCCAAAAGCTAAACTCCGAATTGGTAGCATCAAGGGAGCTATGATCATTGCTCCAATAATAACTGCCACACTATTAGAAAGTAAGCCAAGAGTAGCGATAATACAAGAACTAATTATCAAAATTAGATATGTTAAGTCCAGCTTCGCTTCTTCAGTTAATTCCAATCGTAAGTGCTGTAGTTTTATTAAGTTAGGCTTTCTTCTTATAAAAAGATTAAGTAATCTAATTAATTTCTTTAAGAGAAAGGCGATTCTACTGGTTACTAGTTTTATGAATTTATGAATTGTAGGTTTAAGTTTCATATTATATTTACAGCATATTTTATGTAAATAGGATACATTTATATAAATAATTCTGGCTGAATTACTTATAGTTTTTCTTTATGCTCATTAAGCCACTGTCTTGGGATTTGAACTGTTTTTTCGTGTCCTCTAGGTTTATGAATTGGTTTTCCTAATGGTCTAGTTTTTAGAGTACCTAAATAGAAAGAATTAATGCGGTCTTTGGCAATTTCTAGGTATTTTGGCTCTCGATCGATCGCCATCCCCCGCCGCTGATGTTTAATAGCAGCAATCACACTAGAGCCAACTCCTCCAAAAGGATCAAGTACCCAATCATCTTCATTAGTTAAGGCCAAAACACATCTCTCTACCAATTCAATAGGAAACTGGCAGGGATGTTCCGTTTTTTCTGGATGGTTAGATTTTACATTAGGAATTTCCATAATTCCAGTCTCCCACTCTTGACATAATAATTGCCAATAATCAGAAGGATTTTTTCCTAGGGGATTGCCACTAGGCTGTCCAATTTTTTTACCTTTATAATGGAGCTTACCGGGATATTTAGAAGGAACTCTTACAGAATCTAAATTAAAAGTATATTCTTTTGTTTTAGTAAACCAAAGAAGGACTTCATACCTACCAGAAAATCTCTTAGAAGCATGAAGTCCATGATCAAAATGCCAAACTATTCTATTGCGTAGTTGCATTCCTAAAGCCTTAAATATGGGATAAAAATAAATATCTAAGGGGAAGACTTCTCCATTATTAATAAAATTTCCTACTTGCCAAACAATACTCCCGTCGATTGTAACTAATCGGCATAGCTCGGTAATAATCTCCTGTTGCCAATCAAGATAATATTCAAGGGCAGTCTGTTTTTCATACTCTTTACCAATATTATAAGGAGGAGAAGAGATAATTAGCTTGAAAGTATTATTGGGGAGTTGTTTTAGCTCAGTCAGGGTTTCACTTTCTTTTAATACAATATGGTTATTTTTTTGAAATTGTGAGTGAATTTCTTCAGGGTTAATCATGATTCCAACTATTTAGGGAGCTACTGACCTGATTTTACAGGAATTGCTATAGTTAGGACTACTGGGTAGCGTAACTGTATAATTATCTCTGGAAATTAACTGAAAATTACTTGTAACTTAACTGGAGATAAAAAAACCATGAATCAACCCCTTGATCCGGCAGTGGTAATGAAACAAGAAGTAGGCAAGGCTGCGGCGAAGTTGGTGATGTCGAATACGATCGTTGGCCTAGGGACTGGCTCCACTACTGCCTATGCGATCGAATATATCGGCGATCGGCTCAAAAGTGGAGAAATCACTAATATTCAAGGCATTCCTACTTCCTTCCAAGCTGAAGTTCTGGCAAAACAATACGGTATTCCCCTGACTACGTTGGATGCGGTGGATCATATCGATATTGCCATTGATGGGGCTGATGAAGTGGATCCTCAGAAAAATTTAATTAAAGGCGGTGGAGCAGCCCATACTAGAGAAAAAATTGTAGATAGTCTAGCTACCCAGTTTATTGTGGTGGTGGATAGCTCGAAGTTGGTAGATAAATTAGGTTCTACTTTTAAGCTGCCTGTAGAGGTAATTCCTATGGCCATAACTCCGGTGATGCGGGCGATCGCTAAACTAGGCGGCAAGCCGGAACTCCGTATGGGTATTAGAAAAGCTGGGCCTGTGATTACTGATCAAGGAAATATGGTTATTGATGTAAAATTTGATGCCATTCCTGATCCTGCGGAATTGGAGAAAACCTTAAATAATATTCCGGGAGTATTAGAAAATGGTTTGTTCGTTGGAGTTACAAATCTAGTCTTAGTGGGCGAAGTTATTGATGGAAAGCCATCTGTTAGAGAGTTTTAATAAAAAGTCTTAAAAAGTAGGGATGACCCCATTCTGTGGAGACATTCCTACCGAAAAATCATTAAAAGTAGTGGTATGTCGATAGTGCAGGAGTATTACTACTAAATAAACATTAATTTAGGACTAATAAATGCTATTTCATATTAATGTTTTCCAGCTAGATACTGATAGTCAGAAGTTAACTATTTGGCATAAATTGACAGCTAAAACTAGATTATTAGTAGTGTTAATTATCTTACTAGGAATAGTTTTAACTCCTAATGCTAGTTGGTATACTTGGTTGGTTTATGGAACAGCAGTGTTTGCCTTAGTATATTTAACTAAAGTCAAAATTAATATTTTGGTACGTCGAGTTGTGGTGGAGTCAGTATTTTTAGGAGTAGTATTGATTGGGACTTTATTCCGGGGTGGTGGGGAGGTTCTATGGAGTTGGGGATGGTTACAAGTTAGTAGGGAAGGATTAGTAATTTTGGGGAGTGTTTTCACTAAGGCTTTCTTGTCATTAATAATTATGAATATATTAACTCTGACTACCTCTATTCCAGATTTATTAAACGCCCTTTTAGGATTACGGACTCCACCGCTATTAGTAGCAATTATGGTTTCTATGTACCGCTATATTAATGTTTTAATCCGGGAAACTCAAGCTATGCAAAGAGCAGCGGCATCTCGTAATTTTCGGGGTAAGGATCAATGGCAGCGCTTAGTTTTAGGAAATATAATTGGTGCATTGTTTATTCGTACTTATGATCGGGGCGATCGTATCTATCAGGCAATGTTGGCTCGTGGTTATCAAGGTATTCCGACTCCAGAAATATCTCCCAAAATGACAATTAAAGATAAAGGGGCGATAGCGATCGCCATTATTTTAATTTGCTTAGGTAAATCTTTTCTATTATTCTAATTTTTCTGATACTTTCATGCTTCGCATAGCAAAAATGATCGCAATTACTAAAGATGGCAGAAGGACGATCGCTAAAACCATAATATTATTACTAGTGGGAGAAACCCAGAGGGCGGCAACTTTGATTAGTAAAGCGATCGCTAGAGAGATCAAAAAAACTTTAGTTACAAATCCAACTTGATCATTCATGATATTTTCTAAGTTTTACAGCAATTTGTGTTCAGATAAGTGGGGGAGAAAAACCCTCTAAATCTCCCTTGCAAAGGGAGACTTGAAGATCAAGATTGTAGCTTACTAGATTGCAACCTGCTGTAAGTAGGTTTTACTATTAGTACATTTTACCCTGAGTCATCGAAAGGTTATCTAAGGGGCGATCGCACCATCAACCTTCTGTTTATGCAGAAAGAGGTGATCTGAATAACAGAACTACTCCGCTAAATCAGAGATAACTGCTGACAGACCAAATACGACTCTTGCTAACTTATCAAAGTTGATTTTATCAAAAGTATCTTTTTCCGTATGGTAGTGGAGATAACGATAAGGAGCCGTATCTGTAACCATAATTCCTTGGTACCCCTGCTGCCAAAAAGACCACTGGTCTGACCAACCAATACCGGGAATCCAGCTAGGTAGAGCAGCCCCTTCAGAAGGAAACTTAGTATGACGGCGAAACGATGAGATCGATCGACGGACTAAATCTCCAGAATTAAGGTTACCGATAAAACTAATAAAATTACCTTGCTGAGGGTAAATTAACCCAATGGGAAATGGATATTTTTGGCTCCCTTCCTGATCTGAAAAATAGCCCATTGTTTCAAGACTCAACATCGCTAGTATCTTTTCTTTCTGTGGGTCTATTTGCTTGGCATACACCAAACTTCCCATATTTTCTGTCCAGAAAAAAGGCGGCTCTTCATTCGTAAATTCCACAAAACGAACAGTTCGTTTAGGAGATTTCTTGGCAAATATTCGTGCCAACTCTAAAGTAGCTGCCGCACCTGTACCATTATCATTGGCTCCAGGAGTACTAAAGGCGGAATCGTAATGACCACCTATTAAAATAACCTCATTAGGTTTTTCAGTCCCTAATCTTTCCACCTCTAGGTTATAGTAAGATTTTTTATCAATCTTATATTCTTGTTGTTTTACTTGATAACCTAATTGAGTTAAGGTAGTCTCAAAAAAATCTTTTGTAGCATTAAGATTTTGATATTGACTATAATTTCTTGCCCCAATCTCAACGGCAATTTTTTGAATATCTTGTTGCAATAAACTTTGCAGTATTATTTCTTCTTTTTGTAGAGGTGGAAGCTGTCCTTTATAGCTTTTTTCAGGCATCCTGAACATTGTTAACCAAGCCCAGAGAGCGATTATCAGCAATACAGCGAAAAGTATTGATAATCGAATCAAGGAAGATTTGTTAACAATCTGAAATCTAAATTTACTCTTGCGGGAGAGTTGATGCATTATTTACATTCTATTTCTGGAGTAAGGTCGAGGTTGCGATAGACTTGCTCGATCGAGAAGCTAAGATTAATACTTTTTAACTCTATAGTATCGCCTTCTTGGTAGTTAATAATAATCCATTCACCTGCATCATTTTTATGATATAAATCCATTTCGATCGTAGTGGAACTAACTAATAAATAATCTTGTAGCCTGGGGTTTTGGCGATACATTCTAAACTTGCCACCACGGTCGTAGGCCTCAGTACTGGGGGAGAGAACCTCAACGATTAGGCAGGGATAAGTAATATATTGGGTTGTAGTTTTATCGAGATCGTCGCAGGTGACGCTGACATCGGGATAGGTGTAGTGAGTAGTGTCGATGATGTTGACTCTCAGGTCTGAGTTAGTTGTTTCGCAGTTTTTGCCTTCTAGATGATTGGAAAACAGGGTAATAAATCTAACGGAGATTAAACTGTGGTTTTTGCTACCGCCGCTCATGGTGTAGATTTGTCCGTCAATATATTCATGCTTTTCTAGCTGCTTTTCTTCCCAGATAAAGTATTCTTCAGGGGTAAGTTGGGGAAAGTTTTCTTTTGCGGCGATCATGGTTGGTCGTCTCCTAGTCAACTTGTTTAGTTAGGAGAATTATCATTGGAAATGGGTCGTAGTTCATCTACAATATTAAGCCTGAAATACCTTCCTAGAGTGCTAATCGGGAAGATGTTACCAAGCAGGGAATTGTTGCAATCCAAGCGATCGCTATCCCCAAGACAGCTATCCCCGGAGTCATAACCGGAGTAGATTTCATCAACAGAGAGACGATCGCCGAGGCTGCCCCCATGCCTCCGAAGTATAAACCTGTTCCCAGTCCCGCATGGATTGGTGGGACTCGGCTGAGACAGAAGGGAATTTGATTGATGAAGATTCCCCCCAAGGCAATACTGATTCCTAGGGTGAAAATGCCCCCAAAAATTGAGTTATTGATGGCAAGAATTAACACCATGAATAGGGCGATCGCTCCCAAACTGATGCCCATAGCTAACACCACTCCCAATTTGGCAGTAAATTTAGCCAAGGGGATGGCAGCGACCGCTGAGAGGAGCAAAATTACTGAAGTAATGAACTCTGGGGCAATCCTACCAGCCCATTGAGAGGCAGTCATCGCTGGCAAGATGCTCAACAGGAGATTAATCTCGATGCCAGCCCCCAGACCTGTGAGGAATATTGCTCCCAACAGAAAAACCGATCCCGGCGATCGCCTTTCCGCTGGCGGCAGGATCAAGGTATGCCTAGGAGTGGTGGAAAATAGATAAGTTGCACCTAAAACTAGGGCGATCGCTCCCAAGATAAAAGTGATGGAAGCACCCGCCGTTTTCAGCAAAATATTCATCACGGGCCCCAAAGCACCGACCAATCCCATGACTAGGACAATCACACCCCCAGCTTGAGGAAGTTTTTCTAGGGGGGCGAATTGGATTAATAGAGCGATCGCTGGTCCCCGAAACACGATCATCGCCATCACCCAGACAGTCATCATGATCGGAACTAACCACCGCAATTCCGTCGGTAAGTTACCTTCAACAATTAGCCCCAAAATCACAAAGATCAAGGCGGCAATTGTTGTGCCGATACTAATCATGGGCAGGCGACTGCCAAAGCGGCGCAGGATGCGATCGGAGGCTCCTCCCACGAGAGGTTCCAGCACAGCACCCAAAAATCCTTGGGCGATCCCCAGCCAAGCTGCCAAACCAGTAAACCCCAAATTTTTCAGAATAATTGGCTGGTAGAGTCCATAAGCCATAAAGCTAAACAAAATGACCGCCAGTAGAGCCGCAATTCCCCACACCTGCCGCCACAGGATATTTTGTGAGCCGACTGGTGCCATGTTTTCTCCAAATACCATAGAAATTCCTCTCTAACTATATTTCAGAGTTTGATCCACCCAGCCCCCCCTAAAAAAAAGAGAGAGAATTAATTGACAATAGATGAGGTTACTAGGCTATCTATGCCACTCTGGGTTTTTGGTGCAGGTGAATCGGGACAAACTCGTTTTTGATAATCGCATTTATAGACGTGGGGTTCCTGCCAACTGAGGGGAATTTCTAGCAAATCCCTCGCTCCAGTCATGCCCTGCCCAAGAAATAACAACAGCGCGAGGCAGTTCAAAATAATATGCACCTTGCGCCAGCGTTGCGATCGATCTTGGTAGATATCTTGAACGATCGCTAGGGAAAAAATCATCAACAAAGCCGCCCCAATCCCATAGTAATAATGGGAAACAAACCATTCATCATCCCGGCGAAACACACCATTTTGAAAGCCTAAGATAATTAGCCCCATGCCACTGAGGCTGGCAAATACGCCTTTCCAGAGTTTTAGTCTAGCTTTGTAGAGAAATACTAAAGCGGCGATCGTCCCTGCATAGATCAGGACAATAAATAGCACCTGAAAGGGAGCTGTAGTCCAAACTTGTTTTTTAAGGATTTCCGCAAAAATTGGTCGGGTCATGCCCAGCAAGGCAATTCCTACCACCGAACCAGTTAACCAGCCTCCTAGCTGGACATGTTCCTGCCCGACGATCGGCGGGATTTTACTCTTGCCCCCCTCAGCAGTTTGGAGACGGCGCTGGCGAGTTTGCCAAGCCTTATTGACGACGATGCCAATAATCGGAAAAACAATTGCGATGGCTAATACTGGATGAAGCAATAAAATAATATCTTTGAGTTCCATGGCACACCTCTATCTGCAAGACTATTCGGACTTACCCACTCCTGATTATCTTTTAGAACTTACGCAATGCCAACGAATTATCGAAAGTTTTGGACATTGCTGCAGGTAGTCGAAGCCGCAACAACGTCCAAACGTGTAAGTCCTGTCTTGGTCGATCGCAGGGGTCGGCATCGAGGCAAGACCCCTACTAATCTGCCTAAACTGGCAAAATCCAAGCACGACGACTTCCCTGACTAATAAAGGGATCAGGGACAATTTCAATTCCCACACCCAGAGCCTTAAAGGTAGCTCGGATAGCTGCGGCATGAGCTGCTTCTGTTGAGCCAATGGTAGCTCCAGCAGTGACTAGGGCTGGGGTTTTTAATTTTGCTACTTCGTTGGTGTAGGCGATCGCTGCATCTACTTCTAGCGCCAGAGCGAGTTTGGCAATATTCACATCAGAATCTATATTTCCTTCCTTGGCGGTGATATAGCTAGAAACATCGTAGCTAGCCACGGCGGCAACTGGAGTTCCCCCTAGGCTGGATACGGCTGATGCCAATAGATCCCGGTGGCCTTTATGGTCGTTTTGGTTGCGTAGTGCCAGAGCTAGCACTGCCTTGCCCACATCGGTACTAGAGAGCTTGCCAGCCGCAAAGCTATAAGCCCAAATAGCCTGATGTTCGTAGAATAAGGCATTATTGAGAATCTCAATATCATTTCTCTTGTCTGCATCAGTGGCGGCAAAACTGGCGATCGCTGGCATTGCCAAAGCTCCTGCCACACCAGCCATTACGCCACCAGCCAACACACCGCGACGGGAAATCATTTGGGAATTGGGACGAAGTAGTTTACTCACAATAGCTCTCCTGCTTAATTTAGTGATAGGGCTTACGACACTACAATCGAATTATCTGGGGTTTAGAAAGTTTTTGCTGGTTGAGCGAAGCCTAAGTCCGCAAAAAATCCTAGTACGTAAGTCCTGAGTGAAACAATCTTTGCTGTTGCATACTGCGATCGATACCCGCATTATGAAAACTTGCAATCCTGTTTTAGATTGTTCTGGAGAGTGATACGCTGTTTTTTTTTAATTGGATCTCCCAATAAGAAACTTTTTCGATAATACTTAAAGAAGCAAGGATGTGTCCTGAATTGTGCGACATATCCTTGCTGAAAAATTCTTCTCTTTTCAGGGCTACTACTTTTTGTGTGAAACCTGTTACTATGGCAGGACGTAAATTAATCAATACAATGCAGCACGACGATCCTATAGAACTACTACTCTGTCAAGCTTTTGAAGTTTCCGATCCGTTGACAAAATCCCAGAGCATTCCTGCCCTAGAAAATAGCTCAGAACTGGAATCAGAGTTAAACCAGTGGCAGGATGTGGTTCATAGTCTTACCTACGATGCACCGCCTCTACCTATGACGCATCTTCAGGAGCATCTTTTTCAACGGATTAATAATAAATATATTGATAACCAATCTATTGATAACCAGTATGTTGAGATAGAAGCTATCGAGACAGATGCGATCAAAGTAGAGGCGATCGAAAGAAATCATCAAAATATTTCTCTCCCCCTTTCTAAAACCATCTCCACTTGGCAAAAGCAGGCAGCCGCAGCAACTTGGAAACCCTACGTAGATGGCATCACCATCAGCAATATTGATTTAGATTTAACCTCTAGACAAATTTATTGTTTCGTCCGCTTAGAACCCGGAGCAAAATTCCCCCGCCATCGCCATGCTGGACTAGAAGAACTCCTGATGTTGGAAGGAGATTTAATCATTGATGGTGATATTTATTATCCCGGCGATTATATCTGCTCTCAACCCGGATCGGTTCATCAACCGAAAACTGATGGCGGTTGTTTAGTAATTGCCCGAGCATCTATTGATGATGAGATTCTTGATGATGAAATTATCAATGATGAGAGCTTAGTTTGAGATTATAGCCTATGTCCCTAAGTACTTCTAAGACTAATCAGCAAATTTTGGAAGAAGCATTTCTTTTAGTGAGGATTTCTCAGCAAGATGAATCTGCTTTGGGGAAGTTGTATGATCGCTATGCCCGGATTATCTATGCTTTTGCTTTTAAGAGCTTGGAAAATGTTGAAGAGAGTGAAGAAATTGTCATTGATGTGTTTGCTCAAGTTTGGCGGACTGCTAATAGCTACGATCCAGAGAAAAGTCGAGTAGATACTTGGTTATTTATGATTGCCCGGAGTCGGATTCTCGATCGATTACGCAATCTCCAGCGATCGAGCAAAAAACAAACTGCCTCTAGGGAAGCTTACCTCCAATCCCCTAATACAAGCCCCGATCCCATCGAAGATGTAGTTATTTCTGAGCGCCGATCCGTAGTCCTTGCTGCCCTTGAACAATTAACTCCTAAAAACCGTCAAATTCTAGAGTTGGCCTACTATAAAGGCTTATCTCACCAACAAATTTCCCAAGTCCTGAATTTGCCTTTAGGTACAGTCAAAAGTTGTATTCGCCTGAGTTTAAATAAGCTCCGAGCCACCCTTGAGAAACCTTAAAAAAGTTATCATCAGGATTTAGCTGTACCCCAAAAGTTTGGCGGAGATGACGCAGAGTGATGCCACTAGCATTGGTGATCATAATTGAACCTTTTGAGGTAGATAAATCAGGTATTGATATCTGCACTACAGTTTGTAGAATTTTCTTCAATGATAATAGAAGACTAATTTGTTGGTATCCTTGAATACTATGCAACCAAGAATTATAGTTTGTGCCTTGGGGCGGACTGGCTACAAGATTTATAATCTCCTGAAACAACAATCTGCTCATGTAGTGGGGATTAGCGATCACCCCATTCCCGGTGATTCTGGGAAGGAAATTGTTATTGGAGATCCCCGGACTGCCCAGACTTTGATTGCGGCTGGAGTCCGGGAGGCAGATACCCTAGTTTTGGCAGGTAATAATGATGCCCTAAATTTAGCAATTCTGACCCAAGCCAAGGTAATTAATCCCCGGATTCGGATTGTGAATCGGCTTTTTAATGCCACCCTCGGTGAGAGACTCGATCGCACTCTTGCAGATCAT
Organism: Coleofasciculaceae cyanobacterium OTE_70_metabat_329; assembly: GCA_031374985.1. GTDB lineage: Bacteria > Cyanobacteriota > Cyanobacteriia > Cyanobacteriales > JAAUUE01 > JAAUUE01. Next base: position 10,681 of record JANMHD010000244.1, read on the forward strand.
GTCACCATGAGTGTTTCGGCTCTGGCAGCCCCCATCTTTGCTTTTGCGGCCTTAGGAAATAAAGCGATCGGTCATCTCCATCTATACAATCAAACTTGGCCTATCCAAGAAGAAATTATTCACGATCGCCATCCTTGGCGAGGGATGCAACTCAGTGAACTATGGGAAAACCCCTCCCGGATGTTGATTTATTACATCCCTGCTAATGGAGAATTTGATCTTATTTCTGCTGTAGTTGAAGGAAAATCTTTACAAACCGGCGACCATTTAATTATCGGGACTCAGCCCCAAGTAAAAAACCTAAAGCGATCGCTTTTCTACAAGCTCTGGAAACTCATAATTAGTCTTGGGCAATTCAATCGTTATGGGCGCTCTGTTGCCCTCATGACTCTGACTCTCCTAACTACAATTCTGTTGACTAGTCTTACCTACGTGGTGGTTAACTATAATATTTCCCCTGTAGATGCCCTGTACTTTTCTGTAGGTATGATCACCGGGGCTGGAGGACAGGAGCAAGTCGCCGAGAAATCTTCTGATGGGGTCAAAATTTTTACTGCCATTATGATGTTAGTGGGGGCGGGATTAGTCGGTATTTGCTATGCCCTAATTAATGATTTTGTTCTTGGGAGCCGCCTCAAGCAATTTTGGGATGTGTCTAGGGTTCCCACTCGGAATCACTACATTGTCTGTGGATTGGGGCAGATAGGTATGAGAATTGTTAACCATCTTCTAAGCCAAGGTTATGAAGTAGTAGTAATTGATAGTGATCCAAATAATCGCTTTTTATATAATACCCGTTCCCTTGGTGTCCCAGTAATCATTGAAGATGCTAATTTATCTAGTACTCTGCGAGCAGCAAATATTAAGAATGCGGCGGCTCTGATTGCCGTGACTAGCGATGACATGGTGAATGTGGAAATTGCTCTCTGTGCGAAGGGAGTGCAACCAAAAATTCCGATCGTAGTCCGTAACCAAGACCCCCAATCTGCCCAATCTGTCCATCAGGTATTTGAATTTGAAAATGTTCTTTGTCCTACAGAACTGGCCACTCCCGCCTTCGTGGCCGCTGCTCTAGGGGGCAGGATTCTGGGCAATGGCATGACCGATGACCTCCTCTGGGTAGCACTGGCTACCCTAATTACACCAAATCATCCTTTCTGCGATAAAACCGTTATAGAAGCTGCCAAGGATGCGGATTTTGTACCTCTCTACATTGAGTCTTTAGGAAAAAAACTTCACGGCTGGACTCTCTTGGAAATCTGCTTGCAACCGGGAGATGTGTTATATCTAACTATGCCTGCCACCAAGCTCAGTCAACTCTGGCGGGGGGTAGAAGAGAAAGAGCAAGAAAAACTCCTACAATTCTGATTCAGAGATAGGCCAATTGAGGCGGGGGGGAAAAGATTGGTCTGTATGGAGAATAGAATCTCCCGGTAAGGCGGGACGATAAACCCTGAGTGCTAAACCAAAACCAATACCCAAGGCTCCGGCGATCGCTCCCGTAAATACCAATAGTTTGAGAGGTGAACTTAGGATAGATCGCTTCCGTTTTGGGAATGCCTGAGATGCTATCTGAGTTGATCTATCTGTTAAGGGAGTGGCAGTGGTAATCTTTACAGGAGTCTCATAGTCTGGCAGGAGAGCTAACCAAGTTTTGATATCGGGCGATCGCCATTCGGCTGGTTGCAAACCAAAATCAAAAATTACTTGCAATAATCGCTGGTCTAGAGTGAGGTCTCTGGTGTCCATCGGGGTAGAGCTTAACCGAGCGATCGCTGGAGGCTTTCCTGTTAGGAGGCAGTATAAAGTAGCCGCTAACGCGTAGAGGTCATCGGCAGGAGTGGGGGTAAAATTTTCGCTATAGTGAGCCGGGGAAGCATAGCCCGCCATAAGCAAATTAGCGTAAGTCTGGCGAATCCCCAAGGTAAAATCACAAACAATCCCCACATCAATTAGCACCATGTCATCGGTTCCGTGGCGGCGAATAATGTTTGTCGGACGGACATCCCCGTGGCAAAGTCCTCCATCGTGCATGGTCTGTAAGGCTGCTCCCAACTGTCGAATACAATGAACTGCTTTTTCTGGAGTCAAGACTATGCCCGCAGCCAAAAGTTCTGCCCCAGTCTGTCCCGGTACATAATCCATTACTAAAAAAGGTAAATCCTGCTCTTCAAAATAGTCGATCGCTGAAACTAGGTGGGGATGTTGACATTGCTGGAGCTTGAGGGCTGCTTGTTGGAATTGCTGCTTAAATTGTAGGTAGTCTGGGTGAGATTGCAGTCCGGGAGCAAGAGTTTTAATCACAACGGGGCGGTTTAGGTGCTGGTCATGCCCTTGATAGGTAGCACTAAACATGCCTATTCCTAATTTCTTTTTTAGGATATATTTGCCTTTTTGAAGAGGAGCATCTGCCCAGCGTTGATTTTGCCAAGTCGTCATTATTTCAAGTTAGTTAGGGGTTGAATAGGAAAGTTAGCTTCTAGAAAGGCAACTGCACTGCAATAGTCAGTAATTAAACCATCTAAGGTAGCTGCGGTTAGAGCTTCTAGGATAATTTTGTACTGTTTTCCCGGTGGATAGCCTAGATTTTTTAGATCATTACCATTAAGGGGCGATCGTACTTTCCGAAAGACGGTCAAGTATTGCCATATCAGCCTTCGCCAACTCCGGGAACTTCTGATTGCAGTCAATAATAACAAATTACCTTCATAACATTTTAGTCTTTCTACTAGCTGACTAACAGCTAAATTAGTTACCGCTAGAGCTAAATCCTCCGGTAAATCTGCGGTCATACTTGATTCTACTAGGTCTAATTGTTGCAATCGGGAAACGCTATCAGTAGGTAATTGTAAATTATTTGCTACCCAAGTTCGCTCATCAACGGGCAGGGCAGAAAGGAGCAACTCTAGGCGGAAGAGCCAATCTGGGGATAAGGGGAAATAGTAGGGATCATTTTGAGGTGATGACGGGGCAGCAAGGGGGGATAAAAATTGATGTAAATATCTAAGTAAGCGATCGCCTAAGCGTACCTGTTGCCAGAGTTGGGGATTAATTTCTAAATTTGGATGGACACAGGTAAGGGCTTGCAAATTACCTAATAGTTTCAAGGCTGTTTGATAGTAGGGAGCTTGGAAAAGATATTTAATTTCAGTTTTGAGGCGATTTTGCAGGGCAGGAATCTTAGGTTGAGTCGATCGCAATTGCTGATAAATTCCACTGGCAATACTAGTCCGAATATACTCTTCCGTCTGGGATTCAATCTTAAAACCCAAGCGCACAGCAAACCGTACGGCTCGATAAATCCGGGTAGGATCATCAATAAAGCTCTGGCTATGCAGAACCCGGACTTGTTTATGCAATAAATCTTGCCAACCTCCAAAAAAATCTAAGAGTAGGGAAGGGTTAACCTCCAGCCCTGAAGTTAAGCGTAGTGCCAAGGTATTGATGGTAAAATCTCGCCGCTGGAGGTCTTGATAAATAGAACTGGTAGCTACTAGGGGATTGGCAGCTGGATGGGGATAGGATTCCGTTCTGGCAGTGGCAATATCCATCGACAGGGAATTGAGAAGAGGGTCTTGATGCCACGACAGGGCAGCAGTTTGAAAATCTCCATAAATTTCTAAGTGAGACTCTGGATGGAGCGATCGCATAGCTTGGGCTACTTCTATACCTGTTGCGGACTTAGAGGTTTGATGGTAGCTATCTACTACTAGATCAATATCGGTAAAATTGGGAGCAATATCCCTGACCTCTGACCCCTCTCCCGTTGGGAGAGGGGAAAGATTTTTTAATCCATGAGAAAAGTAAAGTAAATCCCGGATTACTCCTCCTACTAAGTAAATATGCCAACCTCGTTGATCAGCAACTTGGGCTGCTTGAGAGAGGAGCGATCGCAATTCTGGACTAAACAAACTTAAATCTGGCTGAGGAGATAGATCCATAAATCAATGCTTTTTTGTTGAGGAGATGCTGTAGTTTGCTAAGGCTCTAACTCTACAAAATTCTTGACGGGGGGCTGAGCGATCGCCTCCTTCAGAAACTTTTGGTAAGACTGATCATTAACAATAAATGACCCAAATCTTTCTAGGTGAGGATTATTCATCTGGGCATCAAAGAGAACAAATTGCTGACGACGCAGATGCTCTACCAGCTTTACCATAGCTACCTTTGAGCCTTCAGGAATCCGATAAAACATAGATTCTCCAATAAATACCCTATTGATCACAATCCCCAAAATTCCCCCAGCCAGTTCATCCCCCTGCCATGTCTCAAAACTATGGGCATAGCCTGCTTGGTGGAGAGCATAATATATTTCCTTTAAAGAAGAAGATATCCAAGTACTAGGACGATAGGCCTCCGCCATCCCAAGACCACCACTACAGCCCTCTACCACTGCCGAGAAATCTTGATCGATCGCTACCCGAAATCGATCTTGGTTTAAAACTCTCTGAAGAGATTTAGGATAGCGAAATCGCTGATCAAGGGGAATTAAAGCCCGCTTACTACTGGAATACCAACCCAAACCTGTGTCATTATCATTAGACATCAGGAAATATCCTTGAGCATAGCCTTCGATAAATTCCTCGACATTAAAATTAGTCATGAAATAAATCTCCCCTTTGCATAAGAGGTTATCCTAACACACCAAATATAGCAGTTGTTATGCTGATTGCGTAGTGAAATTCCCCCAGCGTAAGGATTTCCACTATCCTGCTTATTCTAACTCCTTTGATGGCTGCTGGAATTTTGGGACTACGGTTAATCCTAGGTAGCAATAAAAAAAGGAGCTATAAGCCCCTTAGATTCTCAGCATAAACTCAAATAAATAGGGAGGTAGGAATTTAAGATTTCTGACCAACTTGAGTTGCTGCGGCTACTTCATCCGCAAAGTTAGCTTCTTCCTTCTCAATGCCTTCACCGAGGACAAAGCGAACAAAGCGACGGACTTGGATTTTTTCCCCCAGTTGGGATGCCACCTGCTTCACTAATTCATCGATCGTAATACTTTGATCTCGGATATAAGGCTGATCTAACAGGGAGATTTCCTTCAGACGCTTATCAATGCGCCCTTGGACAATTTTCTCCTTGATATTTTTGGGCTTGTTGCCCAGATCATCCCGCCCCATTTCAATTTCCTTTTCCTTAGTAACAATGTCCGCCGGAATTTCTGACTCCCGAACATACTCTACTTGGGGGCAAGCTGCTATCTGCATGGCAATATTGCGAGCGAGAGTTTTGAATTCATCCCGCCGGGCGACAAAGTCAGTTTCACAATTAACTTCTACAATTACACCAACCCGACCGCCAGTGTGAATGTAG
>JANMHD010000264.1:0-1731 GCA_031374985.1 Coleofasciculaceae cyanobacterium OTE_70_metabat_329
AAGATATTACAAACCTATAACCCCATGAGTCCTGAGATAGTGGCAGAAACTGTAGCCCGATCGCAGGTAGCTTTTGAAGCATACCAATTCAATAGCTTGACCCAAAGATCGGCATGGCTGACTCAAGCGGCGGAGATTTTAGAAACTGAATCTGGCCATTGGGGCAAGTTAATTACCCTAGAGATGGGTAAAACCCTGAAAAGTGCGATCGCAGAAGTAAAATCTGCCTTGGTGTGTCGTTACTATGCTACCCATGCTCAAGAGTTTTTGGGAGACTATGCGATCGCCACCGATGCTCAGTCTAGCTTTTTGCGCTATCAACCCTTGGGGGTAATTTTGGCAGTAATGCCTTGGAACTTCCCTTTTTGGCAAGTATTTCGCTTTGCGGCTCCAAACTTGATGGTAGGGAACGGGGGACTCCTGAAACATGCCTCTAATGTTCCTCAATGTGCCTTAGCAATTCAAGAAATCATGGAGCGATCGGGATTCCCCCAAGGAGTATTCCAGACTTTGTTAGTAGAAGGATCCCAAGTTTTGCCTCTATTAGATGATCCCCGCATCAAAGGGGCAACCTTGACGGGTAGTGAAGCTGCCGGATCCGCCTTGGCATCAGTTGCTGGGAAGAATCTAAAAAAGACGGTATTAGAGTTGGGGGGCAGTGATCCTTTTATTGTCCTGCCCAGTGCAGATATAGATAAGGCAGTGAGTGCCGCAGTGACGGCGAGATTGATTAGTAATGGGCAATCCTGTATTGCAGCAAAAAGGTTTATTTTGGTAGGGGCGATCGCCCAACCATTCCTAGAAAAATTTGTGGCTAAGTTCCAAGCCCTGCAAGTTGGTGATCCTTTGCTGGAAACTACTGACGTGGGTCCTTTAGCTACCCCAGAGATAGTTAAAGATTTAGATACTCAAGTTAAAAAATGTTTAAGCATGGGAGCAACTGTTCTAGCGGGAGGAGAGTTAGTTCCTAATCAACTTGGGAATTTCTATCCCCCCACTATCCTCACGGATTTACCTCTTGGTTGCCCTGCTTATCAAGAGGAGTTTTTTGGGCCTGTAGCTTTAGTATTTCCTGTAGCAGATCTAGATGAAGCAATTAAACTTGCCAATAGTACCCCCTTTGGTTTGGGAGCTAGTGCTTGGACTGAGGATCAACAAGAGCAAAATCGCTTGATTAATGAACTAGAGGCAGGAAGTGTCTTTATTAATTCGATCGTCAAATCTGACCCCCGCTTGCCCTTTGGTGGCATCAAAAGTTCTGGTTACGGACGGGAATTAAGCTACCACGGTCTATTAGAGTTTGCCAACATCAAAACTGTTTGGGTACAGTAAAATCAAGGGTTTCCCGCAATGCAGAGAAATTCTGATCAAATTAAAACTGTCTGGGTGCAGTAGTCCTGGAGAAACCTTATAGAGTACATCCTTGGTAAGGATGAGGTCATCAAAACTGCCTGAGTGTTATTACATTAGGAAACTTTGGAGAAAAATTATGAATACCGCCGAATTATTAGTTAAATGTCTGGAAAATGAAGGGGTGGAATATATTTTTGGACTGCCGGGGGAAGAAAATCTCCACATCCTCGAAGCCCTAAAAAGTTCCTCTATTCAATTCATCACTACCCGTCACGAACAAGGAGCTGCTTTCATGGCGGATGTCTACGGTAGACTCACTGGGAAAGCTGGAGTGTGCCTCTCGACCTTGGGACCCGGAGCTACAAACCTGATGACGGG
>JANMHD010000284.1:0-3604 GCA_031374985.1 Coleofasciculaceae cyanobacterium OTE_70_metabat_329
ATATCGGTGACGAAGCCGTACTTGTAGGGTTGGTTGACTAGGGTTTTGACGCTGGCACTCATGGGCTTTTGGTGTGTTCTCTCTTAAGTTAGGCGGAATAGGTGGGTAATTAGGAGCGATCGCTAGCCTAATTTAGTTACACTAAAACACCAATGTTGCTGTTTATTCCTTCTTTAAGGTACATTAACAATAAGGATGTTGTCAAACTCCGCTACAGTATTTTTTTTCAGATATTTCTTCAATCCCCCTGGGCTACGGTAATCAGAAATATAGTCTCTAGTTTTCTATTCCAGTTTTTTCCCTAAGATTATGACAACAACCATGACCACCACCCAGCCTACTTCTACAAAACAAGATATTTTGCAAATGCTCATGAAGCGCAATCAGGCAACTGCTGCTGAATTAGCTACGGCACTGGAAATTACTCCCCAAGCCATCCGTCGCCACCTCAAGGATTTGGAAGCTGAGGGATTAATCAATTACCAATCTGCCCAATTAGGCATGGGGCGACCCCAACATATCTATCAGTTAAGTTCCCAAGGTAAGGCAAGATTTCCTAAGGGTTATGGCGAGTTTGCCGTATCTTTTTTGGATACCTTGGCAGAAACTGTTGGCGAAGAACAGGTAAGTTCGATTCTCCGTAAGCAATGGGAGCGCAAGGCTAAAGAGTATAGCGATCGCTTGGGGCGTGGTTCCCTTGCCGATCGAGTAGAAAATTTAGTCGCTCTCCGGCAAGCTGAAGGTTATATGGCAGAATGCTATGCGGTGGAAGAATCTAGCAATAGTTTTATTTTTGCGGAACATAATTGTGCCATCTCCGAAGTTGCCGCCTCTTTCCCCAGTGTTTGTGGTCATGAACTAGAAATGTTTGCGGTTTTATTGCCGGACTGCGAAATAGAGCGCACCCACTGGCTAATTGATGGCGAGCATCGCTGTGGGTATAAGATCACTAATCATACTAGTCCAAGCCTTCATCCCCCAGTTTCCCCCAAGAGGGGAGAGGGCTAGGATGTAACTTGCTTTCCGTAATATCTAGTCTTAGAACTATTTTTTGAACATTTGCAACATGCGATCGGTCACTAGAAAGCCACCCACCACATTCACGGTGGCAAAAATAATGGCAATTAATCCCAAAATTACGGTTAAATTCCAACCATCTTCTCCGGAAACTAAAATTGCCCCCACCACTGCAATCCCAGAAATGGCATTAGCTCCTGACATCAAAGGAGTATGCAGAGTTGGTGGGACTTTATTAATTACTTCAAAGCCAATAAAAGAGGCTAAAACAAATACAACTAAACCAGTAATCAGCGCAGTAGTCATGGTTAATTCATCCTTATTTCAATTTTTGAAATCCTACTATTTCTTCCTAACCCGATCCCCCTAAATCCCCCTACCCTAACGGGAAGGCAAAGCCAACAAAAGGGGGACTTTGAATCTAGTTTCATTCCTTAAAAAGGAGAACTTAATTAATTCCCCCCCTTAAAAAGGGGGGCAGGGGGGATCAAGGACTAGAGACCAACAGAGCATCCTTAATTCGTTGATTCAATACTTCCCCATTATGAGCAACACAGGTACTACTAATAATATCATCAGCAAAATTTAGATTCATTTGCCCATCTTTTACTAAATATTGTAAGAAAGTGGCGATATTTTTTGAGTACATTTGGCTGGCATGAATAGGCATATCTGCTGGTAAATTAACTGTGCCAATCATGGTGACACCGTGGAATTGGATAGATTTCCCCGATTGGATTCCTTCACAATTTCCCCCCTGATCCGCTGCCAAATCTACTACTACAGAACCCGGTTTCATCTGGGCAATCATCGCTTCTGTAACCAAAATAGGCGCTTTCTTGCCCGGAACTTGGGCCGTAGTGATCACCACATCGGCATCCCGGACATGCTGAGTGAGGACTTCTTGGGTTTTTTCCTTTGCTCGTTCCGAAATTTCCTTGGCATAACCCCCGGCAGCGACGGTTTCTTCTTCTAGAATAATTTCGATAAATTTTGCGCCCAAACTCTGGACTTCTTCCTTCACTGCGGGACGAATATCAAAAGCCTCGATCACAGCCCCTAAACGGCGAGAGGTGGCGATCGCCTGCAATCCGGCAACCCCTGCCCCCAAAACAAATACCTTGGCTGGTTTAATCGTTCCTGCTGCCGTAGTTAACATGGGGAAAAATTTAGGTAATGCTGCTGCTGCTAACAATACGGCCTTATAACCAGCGACCCCGGCTTGGGAAGACAGGGCATCCATACTCTGGGCACGGCTGGTGCGGGGAATCAGTTCCATACTAAAAGCCGTCACCCCTTGGGTTGCCAACTGTTGAATTAATTGGGGATTTGCTAGAGGACTTAAAAAACTAATAAATGCTCCTCCAGAGCGGAGTTGCTTCAGTTCTTCTGATTGGGGAATCCCCACCTTAAGGACAATTTCCGCTTCACCCCAAAGGATTGCCGTATCAGCTACGACCTTTGCACCAGCTTGGACATAGGCATCATCAGGAAAAAATGCCCCTTCCCCTGCGCCCTGCTCTAGCCATACTTCAAAACCTTGCTTAACTAATCGAGCTACAGTATCAGGAATCAAAGCCACTCGCCGTTCCCTAGGGTCTGTTTCCTTTGCGATCGCTATTTTCATGGAAAATTTTTTCTTTAGTACTTAGTCATCTTACTACTTAGTCTTTGCATCCTAGTTCCCTTAGTTACCAGATAATAGCTATTTTTAACTTGTCTTAAGCCTCAACTAGAGAAATACGTTAAAATAGAAGAACAACTTTACAAAACTCAATAATTTACGCAACAATTCAAAATCATGACAGTAGCTTATCCCCGTAAACTGAATAACTCCATGAGCGCTCGTGATGTCCTGATGCAAGTGGTGCAACAAAGAGAGATTCACCTGCTCACCCTAAACCGCTACCGCTATAGTGAACAACGTAGCTGCAAAGACTTAACTAATCTCATCGAACTCATGGATGGCAAACCCCCAGAGCTTGCTAAAGACCTTTCCCATCATATTGCCGATGAAGCTCGTCATGCCATGTGGTTGACAGACCTCTTAATAGACTTAGGAGTGTCTGTGGGTAATCCTCCGGGAGTTTCCTATATTGATGAATTTGAAAGATTGTTGGATAGCGAAAATATTAGCCCAGAAAAAGATTGGGATGAATTTATTATTTCTTCTTTAGCAGCTATCAATGTTACAGAGAAGCGGGGTTGTGAATACTTCTCTGCTCATATCTATGCCCTAAAACAGGCTCCCCAGACTGAGGAGAATATTAAAATCCGGGAAACCATTGAACGTATTCTGCCCGAAGAAACTGGCCATGTGCGCTGGGGAAATCGTTGGCTCGGTAAAATTGCTGATCAAAGTCCCGAACATTATCGCAAGGTGGATCAAGCAAAAAGAAAGTATGCAGCGATCGAGCAAGCCGCTTTTGAATCAGGCATGGACATTATGGCTGGGGCAGAACTACGCCGTTTAAGTAATCTTCTGGCTGTAGCGAAAGAAATGCCTATTTGGGAACAACCCCAATACCTCTTGGAGCGCCTACCAGAAACCCTAATTGCTCCTAATCTGCAAATGACTAGAATCCAA
>JANMHD010000290.1:0-2369 GCA_031374985.1 Coleofasciculaceae cyanobacterium OTE_70_metabat_329
CATGATTTCCGTACCGAATATATGGAACGCAAACAATGCGGCATCACCCAACTGTATAACCAATTCTTCCACGAACCCGCCAGCCAACTCGCCAAGCTCCACACCAAACTAGATAAATTAGTTGCCCAAGCCTACAACATCACCTCCCAAGACGACCCCCTCAAATTCCTCCTTGATCTCAACACCGAAATCGCCGATCGAGAAGCCCAAGGCCTACCCGTCATCGGCCCCGGCTCCTAGCTTTTATATTCAAAGAGGTAACTGCCTGAGCCTAATTGAAACATCACCCACAGAAATAATTACACCACTTTCTAACTCTGTGGCATAGTCAGTTATTACAGACAACAAGCGAATATTAACCACCTCTCGACTCACATTTCCTAAACGAAATAAAATCACGCTAGGCAAAGCATCACCACTAATTGCTAATAGCTGGGCAAAGTCTAAATCTACTGTAAGCAATATTCGTTCTTCCTGCCTAGCCTTTTCTAAGATGTTTGGGTCTGTCATCCTCTCAAGGCTCTCTTCAACTAAATGGATTGCATCATATCCTTGCCCTCTCAGAAGTTCAATTGTCCGAGGAGAAATGCCCATATCACCTAAAAATTTCATATAGTTTGAGCAATTTGCTAAGAGATTACCTGTTCTTGAGTAAGCCATGCCGCACCTGAGTGCTTAATTAATATCTTCTGGCTCAAGATAGGAATAGTCTGCAATAATTTCCGGGACAGAGAAACCATGCTCCTTTCAGTCATAAGAGTGCCTCCGATACTTTCTGCGCCTTTAGTTACAAAATATATACCCAAACTTCATTAATGTCAACCCTAAATCAGGTGATTGCCATTCTTTAGATATGTTTTTAGATTCTGATTTTGTGATTACTTACTCTAAACCTACTTGTTTAAGTCTTTGGTTACAAAGAAATTACTCGTTCTTGGGTAAGCCATGCTGCATATCTGAGTGCTTGTTGGATATCTTCTGGTTCAAGGTAGGGATAGTCTGCAATAATTTCTGAGGGAGATAAACCATTGGCGATGAGGTTGACAATAATAGAAACAGGCATCCGCATTCCCCGAATGCAAGCTTGTCCTGCCATGATTTTGGGGTCAAAAGTTATGCGATCGAGTCCAGCGAGCACATTCATTGATTAAACTCCTGTTGACTTTTTAAGAAGAATTGAAGTATAGCGCAGTCCTATAATTTAGACAATTACATTATTGCTATAAATTGAATTTTTGATGTAAAGTCAATCAAAGTCTAAAATAATTGACTTAATTAACTTGACTAACCAATCACCAGCCGCCCATGCCTAACGCTGCCGTTGAACTTAAGGATATTTGCAAATCCTTTGCCGGTAATCAAAATAAAGATCCTCTCCTAGTGGTCGATCGCATCAACCTCGAAATTATGGAAGGAGAATTTTTCTCCCTCCTTGGCCCCTCTGGATGCGGAAAAACTACCACCCTACGCATGATTGCCGGGTTTGAAACCCCTACTTCTGGAGAGATTTTTATTCAGGGCGAACCCATGAGCGATCGCCCCCCCTTCCATCGCCCCGTCAATACAGTTTTCCAGAACTATGCCCTCTTCCCTCACCTGACTGTGGCGCAAAATATTGCCTTTGGTTTAGAAATGGAAAACCTCCCCAAAGCCGAAATACAACGCAGAGTGGCAGAAGTCCTCGAACAAGTCCAATTAGAACCCTTAGCCAAACGTTACCCCAAGCAAATGTCCGGGGGACAGCAGCAACGAGTTGCCCTAGCCAGAGCCTTGGTTAAACAGCCCGCAGTATTATTATTTGATGAACCATTGGGAGCCTTAGACCTCAAACTCCGTAAGGAAATGCAGCTAGAATTGAAACGGATGCAACAAAGATTAGGCATAACCTTTATCTACGTCACCCACGACCAAGAAGAAGCCCTCACCATGTCCGATCGTATTGCCGTGCTAGAAAAAGGCAAAGTCCTCCAAGTTGGCACACCGATGGAAATCTATGAAGAACCTAAAAATCGGTTTGTGGCTGATTTCATTGGGGAAACCAATTTCCTCACGGGCAGGGTCGTATCCCAACAACAGGGCAATACCGTAGTTTTGGTAGATGAAGAATTGCCCATCACCGTCTACAGCCGGGAGGAGTTACCCGTGGGTTAAATTGTCACCCTTGTAGTGCGTCCAGAAAAAGCAGAAATCCAGCCTAATAATTATCGTCACTCCTCCACCTTACCCGGAGTTATTGAGGAGGTGGTTTATATTGGCACCGATACCCGTTATGTAGTCCGCCTCACGCCCCAAAGTGCCTTAACAGTCCGCCGTCAGAATCTCCACCGCCGGGATTTGACCCTCCACCGTCTAGGGGAAAAAGTCCATAT
>JANMHD010000295.1:0-14097 GCA_031374985.1 Coleofasciculaceae cyanobacterium OTE_70_metabat_329
AAAAACTACAAAATTTAATTTAATTCTATAGAAAACTAACATACTCTGTTAATTGTCAACTGCCCACCGTCAACTGCATAATTCCCGCCAAAATCTCCCCACTCTCTGCATCTAACATAGCAATCTCATCTAAAATTTCCTGCGGTTCTCTTAACGCCGCTTCCTCAGCCCTATTCGGATTTTTCACCGATAGATCAAACGTCTCTCGATCGATATCAGCAATATCCACCAGCCAAGATTTTTCTGTTTCCGCTAACCTAGCCTGTAACTCCACAAATTCCTGCAAATCCTCATCATTTAGCGAATTGGTTTTACCCATATTCCGCCCCGGTTCGAGTTGGTAATACCAAATTTTCTGAGTAGCCATTCCCTCATTTAAAGGTTTTCCCTGAGCAAATAAAGGCGTTTCCTGAACGGAGTCAAAAGGCTTTCCTTTCTCAAAAAACAGCACCACCGTCTTCACCCCCGCCCCGATAAAAGTCCCACTGGGACAATCTAAAATCGTGTGTAAATTACAACTACTCAAAAGCTCCTGCCGCAAAGCCCGTGAAGCATTATCAGAATTTGACAGGAACGTATTTTTAATAACCACCGCAGCCCTCCCGCCAACCTTGAGGATTTTGATAAAATGCTGCAAAAACAGAAACGCCGTTTCCCCAGTTTTTATCGGAAAATTCTGCTGTACTTCCTTGCGTTCCTTCCCCCCAAACGGCGGATTTGCCAAGATCACATCAAAACGATTCTTGTCTTGAATATCACTGAGATTTTCCGTCAAAGTATTGGTATGAATAATATTCGGCGCATCAATGCCATGCAAAATCATATTCATGATGGCTATCACATACGCCAAACTTTTCTTTTCCTTCCCCGTAAACGTATATTTTTGCAGAATCTCAAGCTCTTTTGTCGTCAGCTTACCCTTGCGTAAATAGTCGTAACTCTCACACAAAAACCCCGCCGAACCGCAAGCACCATCATAAATTTTTTCACCGATTTTTGGCTTTACCACCTGAATCATTGCCCGAATCAACGGACGTGGCGTGTAATATTCCCCCCCATTACGCCCCGCATTCCCCATATTTTTGATTTTGGCTTCATAGAGATGGGATAGCTCGTGTTTCTCCTGTTGCGATCGAAACCGTAGCTCATCAATATATTCCAGCGCATCCCGCAAACTGTAGCCACTTTGAAACCTATTTTTAATCTCGCTAAAAATTTCTCCAATCTTGTATTCGATCGTATCTGGACTCGTAGCCCGTTGCTTGAATCCCTGTAAATATGGGAATAACTTGCGGTTGACATAATCAATCAGATCATCGCTAATCAGGGCATTATCATGATCTACCGTACCATCAGCCTTTTTTGGAGCCGCCCAAACCGACCACTGATGCGCCTCATCAATAATGAATTCATAAGGTTTACCCACCAGTTCCGCCTCTAGCGCTCTTTCCTGCTCCAAATCATCCAAATACTTCAAAAACAACAGCCAAGAAGTTTGCTCTGTATAGTCCAACTCTGTAGTACACCCCGCCTCCTTCCAGAGAACATCATCAATATTTCTAAAAGTTTGCTCGAACATTTAACCCACACTTACAAAACTAAATTATGCGATCGCCCCAAAACGGCACAACAGTTAATCCCTGATTAGTCGTTGTCAGCACCAAATCACTATTAAAGTTGTACAACCTTTCAGTATCATCGGTATCAGAGGTATCAGAGGTTCGATCGCATGGCAATTTTAGCCTATTCACACTCAAAAAGTATTGACATCCTCCCTGCTCTATTGCTTACCACCGAAGGCTAGAGAAAGTTTTTTATATTTATCCATAAATTTTTGATAAAATCAATACAAAATATTAAGATTAGAAGCCCATAGGAGTTATTGCCTAGCCATGCCCAACCCCCCCCTGCCCAACCAAGTTGTTATTTCTCCTTCCATTTTGTCTGCCGATTTTAGCCGCCTTGGTGATGAAATCCGGGCTGTCGATCTTGCCGGCGCTGACTGGATCCATGTAGATGTGATGGATGGTCGATTTGTCCCGAATATCACGATCGGTCCCTTGATTGTAGAAGCCATTCGTCCTGTCACCCAAAAGCCCTTAGATGTTCATTTAATGATTGTGGAACCAGAGAAATATGTAGAAGATTTTGCCAAAGCCGGAGCAGATATTATCTCTGTTCACGCTGAACACAATGCTTCCCCCCACCTCCACCGCACCTTGGGACAAATTAGGGAATTGGGCAAAAAAGCTGGGGTAGTCCTTAATCCCGGTACTCCTCTGGAACTAATTGAGAACGTTCTAGACCTATGTGACCTAATTTTGATTATGAGTGTCAACCCCGGTTTTGGCGGTCAGAGTTTTATTCCTAGCGCCGTCCCTAAAATTCGCAAACTCCGAGCTATGTGTGATGAGCGGGGCTTAAATCCTTGGATTGAAGTAGACGGGGGCTTGAAGGGCAATAATACTTGGCAGGTACTAGAAGCAGGAGCCAATGCGATCGTGGCGGGTTCGGCTGTATTCAAAGCTAAGGACTACAAGGATGCGATCGAAGGTATCCGTCATAGCAAGCGCCCAGAATTGGCCGCAGTCTAGAACCCCCGTCGGTTCGACTTCGCTCACCGACCGTAGCCAAGGTGAATTAATTCTCCCCCCTTTTTAAGGGGGGTTAGGGGGGATCACCCCATTAAAATCTGAATAATGTTTGTGTGAAATTTTATATAACTTCCCCTCTAAAGCTATGGAAAAACTTACCCACTATCCAATGGTCATCAACGGTAATTTAGTCGCCACTGGCAGCCAAGACCTGATCAATCCTGCTACAGGTAAGATATTTGCCACAGTTGCCCTCGGTACTCCTGAAGATGTTGACCAAGCCGTAATTGCTGCTAAAGCTGCTCAAAAGATTTGGGGTAGTTTTTCCTATGGAGAGCGGAGTGCTGCTTTGATGAAATTTGCAGATGTAATGGAATCCTATAGTGGAGAATTGGCCAGCCTAGAAAGTATTAATGCCGGAAAACCGATTAAACTCAGCCAAAATAGTGATATTCCAGTAGCGATCGATAATCTACGCTACTTTGCTGGTAGCCTCCGTCGTCAAGAAGGAGCTGCTGCGGGGGAATATCTGGGGGGTTATACTAGTTTGCTACGTCGAGAACCGATCGGGGTGGTGGGAGCTATTACCCCGTGGAATTATCCTTTGATGATGGCGGTCTGGAAAATTGCCCCAGCCTTGGCGGCCGGGAATGCGATCGTCCTTAAACCCGCCCCCAATACCCCAATTACTACAATAAAATTAGCAGAAATTGCCCTAGAAGCTGGACTCCCCGCCGGATTGATTAATATCGTCACTGGAGAAGTGGCAGTAGGGGAAGCTATTTGTAGTCATCCAGATATTAGGATGATCAGCTTTACAGGTAGTACCAAGACAGGAAAACGGGTGATGGAACTCGCCAGCCGTACTGCCAAGCGAGTCACTTTAGAACTAGGGGGCAAGGCTCCTTTTATTGTGTTTGAGGATGCGGATATTGAAGCGGCAGCCCACGGAGCCGTAGTCGGAGCTTACGTAAATACAGGACAGGATTGCACCGCCGCCACCCGGATTTATGTCCAAGAATCCGTATTTGATAAATTTGTAGCTCGGTTCCAAGAGCTTACCCAGCAGTTGCGAGTGGGGGATCCACTGCAAGAAACGACTGATATGGGGCCTTTAGCTAGTGCGGCTCAACAGCTTAAGGTACATGGTTTTGTCCAAGAAGCTAAACAACAGGGGATCAAGGTTTTGACTGGGGGAGAATTATCAACTGAGGCAGGATTTTTCTATCCCCCCACCATTTTGCTAGAAGCTCCAGAAGATGCTAAGTGTGTGCAAGAAGAAATCTTTGGCCCGGTAGTGACGGTAAATCGGTTCCAAGATGAGGTGGAAGCGATCGCTCTGGGGAATAACACCCCCTATGGTTTAGCGGGCAGTGTATGGACTAGCAATATCCAACGAGCTATGCGGATGTCTGC
This sequence comes from Coleofasciculaceae cyanobacterium OTE_70_metabat_329, assembly GCA_031374985.1. Lineage (GTDB taxonomy): Bacteria > Cyanobacteriota > Cyanobacteriia > Cyanobacteriales > JAAUUE01 > JAAUUE01. Next base: position 4,011 of record JANMHD010000295.1, read on the forward strand.
TGCTCTAGAGTTTGGCACGGTTTGGATTAACGATCATTTACCCTTAACTAGCGAAATGCCCCACGGTGGTTTTAAACAAAGTGGCTTTGGTAAAGATTTATCCCACTACGCCCTAGAAGAATATTCGATCGTCAAGCACGTCATTCTAGATACCTCTGGTGCTACCCGGAAACCTTGGCACTTTACAGTATTTGGTGATGCTTAGCTTAGTTCTGGTCTTGGGCAGCCTGAGCTATAGTTTCCTCCACTTCCGCCCCAGGTAAATCCAAAAAGTCCACAATTTCCTCTAGGGACAAACCTCGACTAGACATTCTGAGGATGGAAGCTTTTTCTCACTGCTTAGCTTCGACTTTTCCTTCAGCTTCTCCTTCGGCAAAAACATCTTGATAAAATCTGGCTTTCTTTAAGTCATTGCGGGTAAACATGGCGGCAATCTCCTCTCTAGATTTTTGGGGTAGTTTATAAACAATTATAGTTTCTAGTAAGTTGATGAGATATTCTTAGATAACTATTTAAACCTGCTATTTTGATTGCATTTATATAGTTTATAACCATAGCCATTGACCCAATTTACTCCCTGTGCGTCTACTTTTGTTAGAGCACAGTTATTTAGTTTAACTGGGGCTTGGAAGTTGATTAGCCATAGGTCTAAAGGTTGAGGTAATTTTTCTATTTGTTGACTCAAAGTTTTGCTAGCAGCACAATTATCTCCTTGACACTCCCTCTGCTGTTGGTGTGCCAAAAGATATCTAGGTGGGGGTGTATTATAAGAACGCTGCCATTCCCACGCAATCCCCATCATTTCCCCAGTTTGCACCAAGGTATTATGGGTAGTAGCAATGATAATTGGCTGGGTAGAATTGGCTTGGATAATGGGGATTAAAATATCTGGGCGATAGTATTTTTGATAGCCGAGATTAGTTGCTACTGTTAGTCCACTTAATAAGCCTAAAAATAAAACTATAACTACTGCATTTCTGCCTTGGTATTGAAGTTTGATATTTTGCCAATTGAAAGGTTGAGGGAGGGGAAAATTGATCGTAGTTGATTGCTTCCAAAAGTAACTAAGGCTAACGCCTACTAACACCATTACTGCGGGAAAATAAACAAAATTATACCTAGCCCCTCTAGTAATATCCATCCCCAATAAGTAGGCGATCGCAAAAAATATGCCTAGGGAAGCGATCGTAAATCCGCCAATTAAAGTAATACCTTGATTAGTCTCTGGATTAGATAAACCCTGTTTAATTCCTCGATAAAGGAGAGGTAACAACCAACCGAGGAGAGAAGATACCATGATCGCAATAAAAAATATCATTACTCCTAAATTAGGACCTTCAATGGGTAGTAAATAAACCATAGTTACCCAAGTTGCTACTGATTGAAAAATAGGGTTGATAAAATCTAAAAAAGAGCGATCGCTATTCCTTAACCATTCTGTCATTTGGTCATCTCGACTATATAACCATAGCTGTAACCAAGCCAAACTCCCAACCATCGTCCCCATCACTGCGATTAAAATCCCCCGCCACCGAGTCAGAAACTTACCTATATTTAACCAATTTTTTCTGTACTGCCAGCCTAGATAAATTAGTACCAATATTTGAGCAGCCAAGGTCAAAATAAAAAAGTAATGAATTCCCGTACCTAGAGTATTAATCACAACCCAAAGTAAACTAATTCTCCAAGGTAAACTCCGGCGATTAACTAATTTTTTTGCAGCTATTACTAAACATCCCAAGGAGGCAATCACAAATAAAACTGCCATAGTATAGTGACGTGCTTCTTGAGAGATAAAAATTCCGTAGGGAGACACGGCCATCATCAGGGCGCTAAGATGAGCAATTAAATTACTAGAAAAAGTTAATCTAGCTAAATAATAAATTTCTGGAATAGCAAAGACACCGCAAAGAGCAGGGAGCGATCGCATTGCCCCTAGATTAACTAACTGCCCCGGAGCAGAAAACCAACGCCCCCAAAGATTTGCCAAAGCAAAATAAATTGGTGGATGATGATCTTCATGAATTAAGCTATTAATTGCCTGCCCCACTCCGTGCTGGGGATTAACTATTAAGGGCTGTAAAACATCATTGGCACTAATAACTTGATCTAGCGGTACAGATTTGAAAGTATTACCTAAACTAAAAACTAAAGTTGCAAACTCATCTGTCCACGGGGGTTTTCCAGCTAAATTAATAAATCGCAGAGCAAAACCAATCCCTATCCACAATATTAGCAATAGAGCATCCCGATATTTTGATTTTTGAAACCTAAGTAATAGCATGAGCAATAAAAAATAATCCCTTAATCATTTCTAGTTTCTGTAACTCGCCAACTTAGTTTGAGATTAATCCAAAAGTTCCAGAAGGTGACAATAATAATAGCAATTAGTTTAGCTAAGTATTGATTCATTCCCAATAAATTGTATAGTAAGTTCAATATTAAGATGTGCAAGACCAAGCCCGCTAAACAAACAAGATTAAACTTCAGAAGCCGAATCAACATCTTTCTTTTCCCCGGCTGCCTCCGAGAAATATCTCTAAAAGTCCAGAGATCATTCCAAAGAAAGTTATTAATAATTGCCAACTCGCTAGATATAATGCCACTACGGGTCAGACCTAAGCTTCCAAGATTACGGAGGAGATAAAATATTCCCATATCTACAAACACCCCACTAAAGCCCACTATACCAAACCGGAAAAATCGAGCCATCGGCCACCGAGCAAACCGTAAGCGGACAAGATGCTGTAGGTATTCTATATACTGCTTACTAGTGACTTTACTTTCTCCTTCTTGGCGCTCTTGGAATACATAACCCACCTCCCCAATCCAGCGCACATCGCCCCTGCCCAAGGTTTCTATGAGGATTTTATAGCCTACGGGACTAAGGGTTTTTCCTTCTAAGCAGCTACGGCGGACTAGGAAATAACCACTCATGGGATCCGTCACTCGGCCAATCACACCGGGGAGGATCAACAATCCTAAAGTTTGCGCTCCCCTAGAGAGAAATCTCCTAATAACGCTCCAGTCACTTACGCCTCCACCTTCTACATGGCGACTAGCAACTGCTAAATCTGCACCTCGTTGAATCTCCGCTAATAGTTTTAGTAAAATCTCTGGAGGATGTTGCAGGTCGGCATCGATTACCCCTAAAATTTCTCCCTGGGCTACCTGCCAACCCCGGATCACCGCTGTGGATAAACCCCTTTCTTCAATCCGGCGCATCACTCGCAGTTGGGGATAAGTAGGAATTAATTCTTGGGCAATTTTCCAAGTTTCATCAGGACTGTTATCATCTACCAAGATCAATTCATAGTCTCCGGGGAGGACTTCATCTAATAATTTTGTTAACTGATTTACTATTTTGGGGACATTTTGCCCTTCATTATAGGTAGGAATAATTAGGGAGAAACTAAGTTTTTGATCGATACTGCTAGGCGACGTTGGAGTGATATTGCTCTGCAACTCTAGGGCGATCGCACTAATATCTTGAGCAAAAGGGATAGTTAAATTTCCTTTAGGTACAGGTAGTAAAGGAGTATCTAAACTAGAGTTGGAGAGTTCGTTATCCATGTAGTTTTAGGCTAAAGTAGCGATAATTTAAGGTTTATACCCGTGGTTAAGAAAAATACTATTTTCCTTTTGTTTATTATTAGTCTTGTAGCTACAGGGCTGATTGTCTACCTGTTGGGAGGAATACCTCCTGAAGGTCTACAACTTTGGCTAAAAAGTGGGGGAGTCTGGACACCATTAATTTATATTGCAGTTTATGTTTTAGCAACAGTTTTGATTTTACCTTCTACTGCTTTAAATTTAACTGGGGGGGCAATTTTCGGACCTTGGTTGGGAACCCTGTGGACTAGTGTGGCAGCCATTATTGCCGCAGTGGTTTCCTTTAGCTTTACTCGGACTGTAGGCCGGGAAGTTGTGGTGGCAAGGTTAGGAGGAAAATTTCAGGAAATGGACGATCGCCTCAAACAGGGAGGCTTGTTCTATATGTTTGCCCTCCGCTTATTGCCCATAATTCCCTATGGATTAGTTAATTTCACGGCTGGCTTAACCTCCATCAAGTTTCGAGACTACTTTTTAGGAACTATTTTAGGTACTATTCCGGGAATTTTACCCTTCGTCCTATTAGGTAGTTTTGGCTTAAAAGCTCTGCAAACAGGCGAAATATTACCCCTCTTAGTGGCCCTAAGTATGATTGCTCTATTGGTAGCAGGAGCTACTTGGTATCGGCGTTCTCGGTAGTTTAGTTTGCTAAGTCCACAAGACTAAAAAAATCATCATCTAGTTCGTAGCCCAACATCTTTGCCATGGATTGAATCCGGGCTTTGCTACTAATTCCTTGAGTTCCTAACCAACTATGCAAGCTAAACACCTTGTGCATCACAAAAATCTCTAGAGCTTCTGGGTTATATTTAATTCCCTCTGTGCGATGAAACTCGTGGGGAACCAGCATTGCTGTATACCGGGCAAACTCTCCCCCTTTCCAATCTAAAAGAAAGCTAATCCAAGGATAAAAAGCATCGAGGCGAATATACCAGAGACGAATTTCTGGGATTTCCGATAATTCCCTGGGGTCTTCTGGTTCACGGGGAAAGGTAATTCCAAAGCTGAGTTGTTGCTCTTGGGAAGTGATATTACCTGTTGCTAACCATTCCTCTACCACCTTGGTGACGGGAAAAAGGTCTAACTGCAAAATATGCTCCTGAGCGATCGTAATTTTCATAATATTAAAAAAGAGAATCCTGCCATTAATCTATCATTTCTTGAGATGTGGTTTGCTTTAGCATTGCATAAGAATATTGCTAATCCAGAAGGAGTTAGGTTAAATTGGTAATGAGTACAACTTGCAAATCTATGAATCAAACCCTAGTCACCCCCATTCGTTCTCTTGAAGATGCCCTAGCCCAATGTCAGGTGTTGGGAATGCGCCTGAGTAAGCAACGGCGCTATGTGTTGGAACTGCTATGGCAGGAGCAGGAACACCTATCGGCTAGGGAGATTTACGATCGCCTCAACCAGCAAGGAAAAGATATTGGCCACACTTCGGTATATCAAAATCTAGAGGCTCTATCTAGTCAAGGGGTAATCGAATGTGTCGATCGGGGGGATGGCCGCTTGTACAGCCAGATTAATGATGTCCATAGCCATATTAATTGTCTAGATACTAAGCAAATTTTGGATGTGTTTGTGGAATTGCCTCCAGAATTTATAGCCCAGATCGAACAGCAAACTGGGGTAAAAATTACTGAATATCGGATAAATTTTTATGGTTATCGGCAATCAGAGAACCAACCCTAGTACAATTTTTTGTGAAATAACTATTTTGAACTGAAACTTAGGTAAACTCTGTGCTGGATTTAAAGCTAATTCGGGAAAAACCCCAACAGGTGCAGGAACTACTTGATCGCCGTGGTGTGGGGAATTATAATTTGCAGCCTATTTTAGAACTAGATAAGCGATCGCGAGAACTAGAAACTTCCCGCAGCCAAGTGCAAGCCCGGAGCAATGAAATTGGTAAATTAATGGGGCAGAAAATGCAATCTGGTTCTAAGCCTGATGATGCAGAAATTAAACAACTAAGGGCAGAAGGTAATCAACTAAAAGACCAGTTAGCCGGGCAAGGAGATACGGAAAAGGAAATCAAGCTGGAGATTGAGCAACTTCTTCTAGCTTTGCCTAACTTGCCTAGCCTTTCTACTCCCGTCGGCAAAGATGAAAACGCCAACGTGGAAGTTAAACGCTGGGGAGATGAATTTATTCCTCAACATGGCGGGATTTTACCCCACTGGGAAATCGGAGAAAAACTAGGGATATTTAATTTTGAAAAGGCGGTAAAAATCGCCCAGAGTCGCTTTGTCACCCTCATGGGAGCCGGAGCCGCCCTCGAACGAGCTTTGGCTAACTTTATGCTAGACTCCCAGATTGCGGCCGGCTATACCGAAATCATTCCCCCTATTTTAGTCAATACCCAAGCCCTGACTGGCACGGGGCAATTACCTAAGTTTGCTGAAGAAAGTTTTAAGTGCGATCGAGATGATTTATGGCTGATTCCTACCGCCGAAGTCCCCATTACCAATCTTTATCGGGAAGAAGTCCTAGATGCTGCCCAACTCCCCATCTACCACTGTGCCTTCACCCCTTGCTTTCGCCGGGAGGCTGGTAGCTACGGCCGGGATACTAGGGGGCTAATTCGACTCCATCAATTTAATAAAGTTGAGATGGTCAAATTTACCCATCCCGATCGATCCGAGGCGGAACATCAAACCCTAGTGGAGAATGCTGCGGCTATCCTAGAGGCATTAAAACTGCCCTACCGGATTATTGAACTTTGTACCGGAGATTTAGGCTTTAGTGCAGTGAAATGCTACGACCTAGAAGTTTGGATTCCCACTGCCAATACCTACCGGGAAATTTCTAGCTGCTCCAGCTGTGGCGATTTCCAAGCAAGACGGGCAAACATAAGATTTCGGGAAGCTGGCAAAAAAGGAACCCAATTTCTCCATACACTAAACGGCTCTGGCTTGGCTGTGGGCAGAACTATGGCGGCAATTCTAGAAAATTATCAACAACCCGATGGCACGGTCAGAATCCCCGAAGTTTTGCAGCCGTACCTGAAGCGGGAAATATTATAGGTAAAGGAGCTAGAGGAGGTAGAGGAGTTTTGTCTGTGGGGTTTTTATAGTACATTTTGCTCCTTTCTATTTGCTACTATCTATTTGTTACTATTTCAATTAACCATCTCAGTTACTATCCAAATTTTTAACTTTATCCTTATTCTCTACCTCCTCTTACCTCCCTGTACCTCCTAAAATCCCATGTTTCCAGATTCTTCTAGCAATGACGTAGATTTGCCTATCTTGGCAACAGATGAATTTTTGCCGCCCATTAGTCCGTGGATGAGGTGGGGTGGGGTGGTGTTGGCGGGAAGCCTAGGGGCAGGGGTAATCCTTGCTGCTTTTACTCCCTACAATGTCACCATTCGGGCTGGGGGAATTGTCCGTCCTACGGGGGAGACAAAAATTGTCCAAGCGGCGATCGAAGGAGTAGTAGAAAAGTTAAATGTCCAGGTGAATCAATCGGTAAACCAAGGAGATATTATTGCTACGCTGGATGATGCTCGATCGCAAGTCCAAAAAAGCCAACTAGAATCAAGTGTCCGCCAAAATCAACTGCAAATAGGGCAGATTCAATCCCAAATTAGTTTTCTGGATAGCCAAATTGTGGCTGAAGCCAATCAAACCAGTAGGGCTGTCACCTCTGCCGGGGCCGAACTAACCCGGAGCCAACGGGAGTTAAGCGAGCGAGCCGCCATTACCGATGCAGAACTGAAGGAGGCGATCGCTAACTATAATCTTGCCCTCCAACAACAAGAAAATCTCCGGCAGGCAGTGGCAGAGGGGGCAGTGGCTCAGAATCAGTTTGATGAGAGAACCCAATCTGTGCAAGCTGCCCTAGGAAGATTGGAGAAAGCTAAAGCCACGGCAGATCCTAATAGTGCTAGTGTGACGATCGCCCAGGAGCAGATATCGAGAGAACAATCTAGAGGAGAAGCAACCCTAGCCACCTTAAACCGAGAAAAACAGGCTCTAAATCAACGCCAAACAGAAATCCAAAACCAGATCAATCGAGATACAAAGGAATTGCAACAGGTAGCAGGGGATTTGCAAAAAACTATTATCCGTGCCCCTGCTAATGGCACAATTTTGGAGCTAAATATCCGCAACCCCGGTCAAAGTGTCAACCCAAATAACCCGATCGCCCGCATTGCCCCTAAAAATGCCGAACTAGTTATCAAAGCTAGGGTGACAGCCCAAGATATTGGTAGGGTAGAAGTAGGGCAGCCAGTAAATCTCCGGGTTTCTGCCTTCCCCTATCCAGATTATGGAACTCTCAACGGCAGAGTTAAGGAAATTGCTGCGGATATTACCCCACCCGCTAGTGGCACTAATCCTGAAACTACGACTGCTTTCTTTGAGGTGACTATTATTCCTGATCAGCTTTTTCTGCGAGATCAACGCAACATCCTAGATTCTGGAATGGAAGTAACAGCAGATATTATTTCCCAAGAAGAGACTGTGTTAAAGTTTATTCTGAGGAAGGCTAGACTACTTACAGATATATAGTTTAATTATGTTGTGAAACCTCAGCGAATCTAGGATTTGACAACAAGATTTTTTAACCTTCTTAGCAGTTGCTAGTATATAGAACTATGGCTTATAGTGACTTCACCTTAAATAACATCAAGAAAATTTTCTCCTTAAATATAGTGGAAGAAGTTGATGTTTTTGCCACTATCCCCCCTCTAGAATGTAGTAATTTACTTAAGGATATTCTCCAAGTCAATACTTCTTTAGCTCTAGCCATTAATACCGAGAAAGCCCGTTCAGAAATGTTAATTAGTCCAGTCTTAATTGAATTTAGGCGACAACTAAAACCTTTAATTAGTTTATTTTCCGGGATTGAATTTAATGTTGATAGTAGCCTAGGGCTAAATGGAGTTTGTGATTTTTTACTAAGCCTATCTTCTGAGCAATTATTCCTCAGTAATCCAGTAGTAATAGTTGTCGAAGCCAAAAAAGAAAATCTTAATAATGGTATTGGTCAGTGTGTTGCCGAAATGATTGCTGCCCAGTTATTTAATGAGCAAGAAGGAAATTCGACTCGGACAATTTTCGGTACAGTTACAACTGGAGATAAATGGAAGTTTTTGCAATTACAAGGTAATAATCTAGTAATTGACTTAACTGAATATTATCTGCAAAATATCAATCAGATCTTAGGAATTTTAGCTCAAGCTATTCAAGTTAACCAGTCTAATTAAATAGAAGGAAAAAAGGTTAGGCTACGCTCCGCACGGCATAAACATCTAACAAAAACCACCAGTATGACTCTAAAACTTTACTTTCTCCGCCACGGTCAGACCCCTTTTAGTCAAGAAAATAAGTTCTGTGGCTCCCTAGATGCAGAAATGACAGTAGAAGGAGAACAGATGGCTGAGGCTTTTGCTGCTGCCTATAGTGGGTATCCTTGGAAAGCAGTATTCGTTAGCCCTAAGAAGAGAACGATCGCCACAGCCCATCCTTTTTGTGTCAAGACTGGCTTGGAAATGCAGATCCGTCCCGGTTTACAGGAAATTCATTATGGACAATGGGAAGGTAAAACCGTTTCAGAAATTGATACAGAATTCCATGATGATTATCTTAAGTGGTCTGCGGATCCGGCTTGGCACGCCCCGACTAGGGGAGAATTAGCTGTGGCGATCGCTTACCGTGCCTTACAAGTAGTCGATGAAATTAAACAACGCTACCCGACGGGGAATGTGCTGATCGTCTCCCACAAAGCCACCATTCGCATTATTCTCTGTAGCCTCTTGGGGATTGACGTAGGGAGGTTCCGCTATCGTTTGGGATGTCCGGTTTCTTCCGTGAGTGTGGTGGAATTTGGGATTCATGGCCCTTTATTAGAGGTGTTAGGCGATCGAACTCATTTAACTCCAGAACTTCGCTCTCTTCCCGGTACCTAAGAAATTTTACAACTCTACATCCTCATAGATTTCTGTTAGGGGAATATGGAAATTAATTGAAGCTAAGTGGAGAGTTTGATTAGTGCTTAGAGATTGAGTGAGCCAGCCACCATCGGTATCTCTGCGAAATAGTTCCACCTGTATTTCTGTCTGAGAAACTAAGACGTATTCTCGGAGGCTAGGGAGTTTTTGATAATTTAATAGTTTTTCTCGCCGATCAATCGCAGCTGTAGAAGGAGATAGAACTTCTATTAATAAGCAAGGTTGCTGCTTAACGTAGGGATCCTTGTCAGTGGGATCACAGACAACCATGATATCAGGATAGTAGGTGGCATTATCTGCTGCTGCGATCGACAATTTCATATCGGAAGGAAATACCCGACAATTACTTCCCCGTAACGCAGGGCGAATAGAAGCAATCAGGTTAGCAACTATTATATTATGAATTTCACTAGCTCCGGCCATGGCGAAGGCTTGACCATAGAGAAACTCATGTTTGATGGGGCTGTCTTGCTCATAAGCTAGGTACTCGGCATAACTTAGAGTTGGCTGTTT
>JANMHD010000382.1:0-1673 GCA_031374985.1 Coleofasciculaceae cyanobacterium OTE_70_metabat_329
ACATACTCTACTTGGGGGCAAGCTGCTATCTGCATGGCAATATTGCGAGCGAGAGTTTTGAATTCATCCCGCCGGGCGACAAAGTCAGTTTCACAATTAACTTCTACAATTACACCAACCCGACCGCCAGTGTGAATGTAGCTATCAACCACACCTTCAGCCGCAACTCGTGCAGCTTTTTTATCAGCAGAAGTGATCCCCTTTTGCCGGAGCCACTCGATCGCTTTGTCCACATCACTATCATTTTCTAGGAGTGCCTTTTTGCAATCCATCATTCCAGCCCCGGTCTTGTCCCGGAGTTCCTTGACCAATTTTGCGGAAATATCTGCCATTACCCTATTCCTTGTATTCAGTAAAAATTTCTAGTCCTAATGTAAAAATGGTAATAGATTCCGGCTCTTCTCGTCACTTCATCTATTACTCCCTAAGATACCAGCTATAGCGATCGCTATTATAGTTAGGGCAAGGTTAGGGGGCTGAAGCCCCTTATTCTCGATTTTAATAAGTATCCTAACTAGAGTGGTGCTGGCTATAAACCTAGAGCAACATTACTCTTTCTCTGGAGACTCTTCTGAAGTTTCTTCTAATTCCTCTTCAGCAACAACTTCTTCAGCCTCATTTTCAGGAATTTCGTAGTCTTCGTATTCTTCCTCTGCTTCTAGGGTTCCATGACGACCTTCGTAGATGGCATCAGCCAGCTTGCCCACAATTAATTTGATGGAACGAATTGCATCATCATTGGCAGGAATTGGCACATCAGCCACATCAGGATCGCAGTTAGTGTCCAGCATCGAAACAATGGGAATATGCAGTTTTTGGCATTCCAAGATCGCATTATATTCCCGTAGTTGATCGACAATGATCACCACATCAGGGATTTTTCGCATGGTTTTAATCCCCCCCAGATATTTCTGGAGCTTGTAAAGTTCCCGGCGGAGCATGGATGCTTCTTGTTTGGGCAGGAGATTTAAGGCTCCAGTTTCTTCCCGGCGCTCTAGATCCTTGAGGCGATCGACTCTGGTACTAATGGTTGTCCAGTTAGTCATCATGCCCCCCAACCAACGCTGGTTGACGTAGTAGGAACCACAACGGCTGGCTTCTTGGGCAATAATTCCGGCAGCTTGACGTTTGGTACCAACAAATAAAAATTTCTTACCTTGCTCAGAGGCATTGCGAACATAGTTGTAAGCATCTTCCATCAATCCTGCTGTTTGCACGAGGTCAATAATATGAACTCCATTGCGAGCAGCATAGATATACTGAGCCATTTTAGGATTCCACCGCCGGGTTTGATGCCCAAAGTGAACCCCAGATTCTAACATCTGAGCCAATGTAATAACTGGCATATTTTTTTACTCCTTGATTCGGGTTTAACCTAGCATCCAGTGTGGATTTTCCCTTAACAATCTTGCTTGAGAAAACACCCGAAATCACCGGATGTGTGATTTTTAGTTTAGTTTTGCTTTTTACAGCTTTACTAGTATAACAAAGTTAGGGTAAAGGTTGGGGTGAGAATTTTATCAACAAACCTAAATTTGAGTCTGAGAAGATAGATTTTGCTCTTGTACCTGCGGTTTTAACTGAAGGAACCCGCCACGAGCGGCGTGGATCAAACTCAAGTTTTTTATCAATGCTATGGTTGCTGAGCGAAGCCGAAGTAACGCCCCAAGAGG
>JANMHD010000392.1:0-1764 GCA_031374985.1 Coleofasciculaceae cyanobacterium OTE_70_metabat_329
TGATGCTGTAGTCCGGGTAATCTACAAAGTCCATCCCGACCAATTAGATGCGATCGCCATGAATACCCTCCATGAATGCCTAACCACTGCCCACAGCTACACCATCCAAGCCGAACTAATTAGCCAACTTTCTGTACCTCGTGTCCCAGAATTAGGGGTAGATGCCAGTGTAGATCCCCTAGTGGCCTTACAAACCTATCTTGATCACCATAGCCGCTTAAAAGCGATCGCGCCCCAAATGTTAGAAGCCGCCCATCGACTCTTAGCTACTGCCAACCACGACTCTTAACGATGCCGGATAAAATCGTAGATATCTATATACTCTTCGCCCGGATGATTCCAAGAGTTATCATAGTTCATCCCCTGCATAGCTAATTGCTGAAAATCTTTGGGGGAGTTGTACCAAAGGTCGATCGCTCGATTCAGGGCAGATTCTAAACCTTGGGTATCAGGATCAAAAAACATAAACCCATTCCGCTCTTCTGGGGGATGAGTCGTATCATAGTCATAATCAAAAACTGTATTTAACAAACCCCACACACCCCGGACGATGGGAATTGTGCCATACCGTAACCCAATCATTTGAGTTAGGCCACAGGGTTCGTAGTTACTAGGAACTACAATCATGTCTGCTCCAGCATAGATTAAGTGAGACAACTCTTCATTGAAACCTAGTTCCAAGTGACAATCAGGATTATTAGTTAAGAATGATTTTTCATGCCAGAACCAAGTATTAATGGCTGATTCAGTGGCGGAACCCAAGAGGACAAACTGCCCACCTCTAGCTAGGGTATGGTAGAGAGCATGGTGAACTAAATGGACTCCTTTTTGGGCATCTAGTCTGCCAATGTAGCAAACTAGGGGTTTATCTTCCTGTCGTAACCCTAGACGTGTTTGTAAAGCCTGTTTATTTTTTGCTTTGTCTGCTAAATCCTTACTGCTGTAGTGATGGGGAATGAAGCGATCGCTCTCTGGATTCCACACATCATAATCAATTCCATTCAAAATCCCTTTAAACTTATCTTGATGAAGTTCTAGGGTATGTCCCAAGCCATAGCTAATATCCGTAAATCTTGCCTCCCAAGCATGGTGAGGAGAAACTGTATTTACCGCATTAGCATAAACAATTCCCCCTTTCATGCAGTTAATGGCAAAAGGATTAAGGTTATCCCGGAGGCGATCGTAGTGATAGTAATACACCTCATTATTTAAGCCCGTTCCTCGTAGTACTTCCATGCCTGCCAAACCTTGATGCTTGAAATTATGGATGGTGTAGCAGACTCGTTGATTCGCCATACCGTAGAACTTATACATCTCGTAGAGCATGACCGGAACCAAGCCAGTTTGCCAGTCGTGACAATGGATCACATCCGGGCGCTTATTCGATTGCAACAGAAACTCTAAAGCCGCCTTACTAAAAAAAGCAAAGCGCAGGTTATCATCATTGCCGCCGTAGTAATAACCTCGATCGAAGAAATTATCCCCAGAATAGGGCTGAATAAAAAAGCACAGCCGCCCATGCACCCAGCCACAAAAAACAGAACAACGAATAGCTCCTCCATCCCAGGGTACAGAAAGTTCTCGATAGGCATCATGCAAGCCCCAGATTTGGTCGTAGCGCATACAGTCATACATAGGCAGAATAATTTCCACCGTATGGCCCCGATTTTCCAATTCCCGACTTAATCCATAAATCACATCTCCCAAACCACCAGCCTTAATCACCGGTGCACACTCCGAAGCAATCTGCACAATGTACATGAA
>JANMHD010000420.1:0-3534 GCA_031374985.1 Coleofasciculaceae cyanobacterium OTE_70_metabat_329
TTTTCCTCCAGCCACAGCCAAACCTTCTGACAGTAGGGACACCAAGCATGGTGATCTCGGTATAATGTCACCCGCACTGCCGACTCTGGCTGCCCAAAAAGGCGTAATCGAGCCTGAGCATTAGTAGCTCCGTTAATGGGAGCTAATTGAAAGCTTGAGGGCGAATTAGCCAGAGTTTCTAGTTCTAGCCAGCTTAAGGGAGTAGTCATCATAATTTTTTCATCAGAAACTAATTTTTTTTGTTCCTTTTCCCTACAGTCTAGACATAGTTAGTCCGCAATAGAGTGAACCACCTACTAATTTTGCCATCTAGCCCGGTAATCTCTGGCATCCATGTGGCACAGGAAGGGAAACTTGATATAGCGCCCCAAGCCACTAGGCCACCAAGGATCCAGAATCCAGTAGATTTCATCTCCCGTGAGACCATCACAATAAAAATCGATCGCATCCCCATTGATATGTCGACTATTAGAAACTCCCCCCACCGCTGCATTTACCACTGGATCTCGATACCAACTGGTGACAATAAAAGGCCGCCCTACCCGATCGCGCGCTCGTTGCCCTAATTTAGCAATCCGAATTATCCCCTCAAGGGTTTCCTGATCTGGGGGCATCCGGCTGCCGCCCTTGGTAGCCTCTGCCCAAGTAAAACTGCCATCAACAATAATACTGGCACTCTGTTGAATATTATTCAAAGTCCACTTAGGAGGGCGATTCACTGGGGTGATCACCGGTGGAGGTGTGGGTTTTTGACTTTGGATCTTTTTCAGGTCATCTACTAAAGATTGCAAGGTTTGGGCCCGGGTTGGTAAATTGCGCCATAGTTGCACCAGACGAATCATGGCCTCCCGTTCATTAGTCTGAGATTTATAAACTTTGGGAATGCGCTGGGTGAAGGCCACTAGCTGTTTATCTAACTGGGCAGCCAAACGGATTAGGGCGGCATTATTCCCAGCACTAGCATTGAGGACATTGGGATCAATGCCGAGGGATTTCACCGCATCGGCACGGGTTTCTAACTGCCGCCAGAGCCGGACGCATTCAATTAGGGCATTGCGTTGAGGAGCTAGGCTGACAAAGAATTTGGGAATATTGTAAGTAAAGTTAATTAGAGCAGGATCGATGGTTCTTAAGCTGGGTTCCGGGGAAGTATTGGTTTGCAAAGAGGCGATCGCTTGCTCTCGACTAGGCAGTTCTCGCCATAATTGAGTCAACCGAATTAAGGCCTCCCGTTCTTGGGGAAACCCGCCGTAGGCTGTGAGTACTCGTTGGAGAAATGCCCGGATTTGATTAAATAATTGCGTTTCATCTACTGGATTGTTGGGATCAGCATTGGGCAAGAGGGAAGCGATCGCCTGCTGAGTTGTATCTAACCTCCGCCAAACCCGTACCCCTTCCAAAAGAGCCTGCCGCTGATAATCTAAGCCTTGATAAAATTCAGGAATCCGTCCTATTAAGGTCAACAAAGCCGGGTCTAGATAGGATAAACTCCGGGGAGCCGGAGTTGCTGCCAAGGCTGCCTTTACCCCTTGGCCTAGGGTAGAAGAAGAATTTGATATCAGATTCGGAGTCACCACAAAAGAGCTTAAATCTTGACTAGCATCTTGAATTGCATCCTGACTAGCTGATTGAAGGTAGGCTGCTAATAGTTGGCTAAAATTACAACTTTCCAAGCGAGCTGCACTAGGATCTGTGGCCTCTGGGGCATAACCCAAGGCCACCTGCTGGATAAATTTATCTGCATAACGCCCCTTCTCTTCATCCCACAAGTCACTGGCACGCCAATCTTGACTGGGTAGAACTGCTAACAAAGACCGGATCGTATTGGCCGCAAACAACACCTGTTGAGGGAGGGTATTTACTTGCAGGGGGGTAATTTTATTCGCTGGAGAAATTCCTAGTCCTGTATCATCATCAATTAAGTTAGGACTCTTCTGGACAGCATAGAGGGCAGCCAAGAGGGGACGGTGAACTCCCGTGCGTTCTGCTTCTAAGGTGTAGTAATAGTTTCTTTGATCGGGCGTAGGCATAACCAAAAATTTACAGGTAGATTTTATCTAATGGCATCATACCATTGGCTCAGGAACTGGGAAGAAATAATAATAACCATAGGGGTAGGGTTATTAAAAATCCAGTAGAGCCGATCGCAATTGCTCCTACTGTGAGATCCCGGTCTAAATTATAAATTTCTGCCAAGACCAAGCTAGCGATCGCTGGTGGTACACCCATTTGAATCACTAGAACTAGCTGAGGTTCCCCTGTGATATTAAATAGAGATAACCCCCAGCCTAAAATCAAGGGAACTAGCAACATTTTAATCCCTAGACTAATACTAATTCGTCCTAAACCAGACCAAGAATCTAACTGACTTAGACGCATCCCGATTAGAACCAAAGATACAAAAACCATTGCCCAACCGAGAGTTAAAAGTATTTGCTCTATCTCTATTGGTATTTTGATCTGACGCATTACTAGGCCAATTAATAAACTCCACAGGGCTGGATTAATTACCAAGGATTTCCAAAAGTTTTCTGCCTCTTGATTATCAATTCCTAAGGATAAAACTAAAACTATTCCTAGGGTATAAACTCCTAAAACTGTCCCTAACAAGTCATAAAATAATGCCCATCCTGCATACCTTTCCCCTACCAATGCCAAAATAATGGGGAAGCCAATGTAACCTGTATTCCCAAACATAGAAGTTAAAAGAAAACTAGCTCTAGTCCGCAAATCTGTAAAACCCCGCCCCTGCCATTTCATCCAGCCCCAAGCTAAACCCAAGCCCAATAAACTGGCCAGCCATGCAGCGATCGGGGCAATCCATACTTGGGCAGAAAGATCCGCTCGATAGATAAAAATTATGATACTTAAGGGTGAACCTACCCAAAATAAAAACTGCCCCAACCAAGCTGGAACATATTTAGGTAAAGATTTTCCTAAGCCATAACCAATTATGACACTAATGCCCAACTGTCCATAAAGTCTCAGAATAACCTCGAAGAGTTGTCCGTGGAAGGGAAACATGATTTAATTAAGGACTCATGGCCTTTAATAGTTAGTGGTGCTAAGGCAGGGGGATATGTTTCTATTCCTCTCTAGTAAATTATTTTAAGTTGAAATGCGAGATAAACCAAAACTTTTAGATGTAGTGGCTACTCTAATTCCTATTCCGATGGAAAGATTAGCATTACTTGAAAATACTTACAAAGAATTAAAAAATTTCCGTAGAGGGATGGTCGGGACAATTATTGAAGTCTATGAAGAAGAGATAGAATCTCTAGAAAAATCTAAGCAGGAAACTTTCTATTTGGTGGAGTTTACTGATTTGGAAGGTAATGAATATGCGGTAGTAAATCTCCGCGCTGAAGAGGTCTTAATTCTGCACTATGATCCCACGGATTTTTAATCTATAATTTATACAAAATTAAAATAATATAGTCACAATGTAGCGATCGCTCCCTCTGAACCCTATCTAATTTACAGCTAATAATTATTTCTCAAAATAAGCTAGGGCAGTCGATCGATCCAGCGATG
>JANMHD010000444.1:0-17225 GCA_031374985.1 Coleofasciculaceae cyanobacterium OTE_70_metabat_329
CCAGAGGCAGCTAAAAATTATGGCTACGGGGACAAAGAATATACCTCCCATAGTTGGGGTTCCAGCTTTTTGGAGATGGGATTGAGGGCCATCTTCTCGGATAATCTGCCCAGCTTTTAATTCTTGCAAGAGGGGAACTACTTGGTAGCCCAGCAGTCCCACAATTAAGGTACAACTAATTAGAGGTAAAGCTATAGATAGCCCAAATTCTCTGCCGGATAAGCTATCTAAAACTAGAGCAGCTAAAGAAACAATAACTATCATGATCCTTAGCAACGTCTTTCCGGTCAAAGGAAAAAATGACGGAGAAAAAGATTTTAATTCCACACCACACCACACTTAAATCTCTATTGCTCGAAATGTCATGATCATGCTTAATACATAATCTATAACAATTGCCAACATCTTACTAGAAGAGGGACACTTAATCAGTAGACAACTAAAAAAATTTAAATTTCTTCAAGACATCTAGGTGAAATAATCATGATATTTTTTCTTTTTCTTTGTGTTGCCTTTAGACTTAATTATCGGCAAATCATAGCCATTACAGCATCAACCGTCAGTTCTGGTAATATTCCTAAGCTTGGTAAAATCTCTGCCCCAGTACAAATTAAGGGTAGCTCACTGCAAGCTAACATTTTGGATATAAGCTTTAATTACAATTTGCAGAGCTTACAGCAGTTTGTATTCAGATAAGTGGTGGTGCGATCCCCCTAGATCCTCCTACCCTAACGGGAAGGCAAAGCCAACAAAAGGGGGACTTCAAACTCAGTAGTTAGCTTACCAGATTTAAATTTGCTGTAAAAGTAGATTGGAGATGAATATTGTTATTTGACGATCGATAGATATGAAGAACTGAGGAGATTGTTCAATAAAGAAGTCGGCGGTTGTTGGTGCTGCCAAGCAAAGGCATGACGGAAGGAGGCCTCTTGGCAGGCTTGGAGTTGGGGGAAATCAATAATGTCTTGGGTGAGGAGGTTTTCGTACTCAAATTGGAGGCGGACATTGTGTAAACCAGCATTATCGGTACAGATGGCAATGTCTACCCCGGCATCGAAGCAGCGATCGAACACCAGTTTAAGCTGAGTAATATCCTGTAAGGTTCCAGTTTTAAAGTAAGTCGTAGGGCAAACTTCTAGACATTGTTGTTGCTCTCGAATTTGGGGCAGGAGTTCGGGGTGTAAGAGGGGGATTTGAATACCATGACCGATCCGCATTAGATAGGGTAATAGTTCTGGATAGCAACCATCTTGGGTTTCATAGAGATGTCCCGTAGTTTTGAGGTTAAGCGATCGAGCATATTTATATAAACCAACGAATTCATCTAATCTCTCTTTATAATGAGCATCTCCCCCAGCTACATCAATAGCGCATACGTAGTCTGATTTTTGGGCTGCTAAATCTACGATCGCTTTATTTACTGCGTAGGGCAGCCGGGAGTGCATACAAAGAATCTGACTAGTAACAATGGGATATTCCACCACTCGACTAGCTTGCCCCACAATATCGACAATCTTGGACATTTCTTCAATGCGTTGATGCTGGCTCAGATGCTCATCTGTGCGTAGGTAGGGAGTATAGCGTAATTCTAGGTAGGCTAAGTTCTCAAAAATATAAGCTCCTCGAATTAAGCGGTAAATAAAATAGGGCAATGCTTGGGCTGTTTGAACTGATTCCACTAGGGTATGTAGTTCCAAATATTCATCTAAAGTACTGCGCGATCGGGTGTAAAATTCTTCAAAATCTGGATAATCAGGGAATCGGTTGGCTAAATCTTGATTATTCCGATGGAAATAGCGCCACAAGACACGGGGAACTACAGAACCACCCAAATGACGATGCAATTCAGCGTATAAAGTCACAATTTCACCTACTTTTTGTTTTTTTCATGAGATTTTCAATCCGTCGATCGCTTAAGGAGACTACCTCAGCGGTATTACTCTCACGAGCAACTCGAATTAACAATCCAGCACAGATGAGGCTAGAAATCATGGAGCTGCCCCCATAACTAAATAAGGGTAAGGGTAACCCTGTGGTGGGTAGGACTCCAGTAGTTACTCCGATATTAAGGATGGATTGCCCAACGAGGAAAATAGTGGAGCCGATCGCTACCAACCGATGGACGGAAGTTTTTGCCTTCTTGGCCACTATTAATCCCAAGGTAGCGTAGATCCCTAGCATAGCTAATAATAAAACACTGCCGAAGAATCCAAATTCCTCAGCATATATAGCAAAAATAAAATCTGTAAACTGAATCGGCAGGTAGAACATTTTTTGTTGAGATAGCCCAAAACCTACTCCAGAGTGTCCCCCAGAGCCGATCGCTAGTAAACTCTGAATTAATTGATAGCCATTTTCCGTGGGATCTTCCCAAGGATTAAGAAAGGACATGATCCTCTTTTGTTGATAGGTTCTCAGGCTAATGCTGACGATCGCTAGTAAAGTTCCTAGGGCGGCAGTTTGACCGAGGTATTGAAAGGGAAAACCCCCGGCTAGAGCGATTAACCACAGAGTCATACCACACAGGGCAGCGGTACTCAGATTTGGCTGGAGGAGAATTATCAATAGCATACTGGCAAAAATCCCCATCCACAGCAGGAAGCGATCGATCCGCATCTGTTGCCACTGCCCAAAGATTCTGGCACTTTGTAAGACCAAAAAGGGCTTAATTAGTTCTGAAGGCTGGATGGGAATATCAAAGGAGCCGATCGCTAACCATCGAGATGCTCCATTGACAGACTTGCCTAATCCCGGAATCAAGGTGACACACATTAAGCCCAAAAAGATCAGCATTATTAGGGGCGAAATCCGCAGGTTTTGGTAGAGGGGCGATCGGACTACAAAATTCATCAATCCCAAGCCTACTACTACCCAAATCAACTGTCGTTTCACATAAAACCAACCATCACTTTTTTGCAAATCTGCAATGGGGTAGGACGCAGAAAATAGTACTACCAAACCCACAAATAACCAGAGGAATGTCAACCACCACAATAATCTGGCTTCTCTTGCCCAAGTTTGCGGCTCAGAATCAAAAATTGGGATTAAATCAGAGATTTTCATGAGTCTATCAAAGGGTAGCTAGGGATTTATTGTATTCCTTTGGAGAAATTAATCGCCCTTGAGTATCTCCAGTTAGTTCCAATACATTTTGATGATATTTTAATAGGCTTAAACGATGCTCTACATTATAGCGTATAACTTTTTTCATCATAATACGTAACTAAACTAAAGCAGTTAAGAGAGTATATAATATTATTTTCTAACGAAGATATCTAAAGCACTAAAAATTTCTGAGTACTTTCCTAGAATAATCTTTATTTAAGTCCTAAATTGTCTTTCCTGAATATTCAAAAATATCTAACTCTCCCAAGAAATATCCATGAAACTTTTAAGTAAACTTCTATCTCCGCTTCTTCCTTCCCCCCAACCTAGACAACTAAAAAAAAGACGTGGGATAGAAATTAAGACAGATCCAGAAATTGTGATCATGCGTCAATCTGCAAAAATTGTGGCAATAGTACTTAAAGAGATTTCGCAGATGGTCAAACCGGGAATGACCACGGCAGATTTAGATATCTATGCTGAGGAGAGAATTCGTCAGATGGGTGCTACACCCAGCTTCAAGGGCTATCATGGCTTCCCCGGTTCCATTTGTGCTTGTATTAATAATGAAGTAGTCCACGGGATTCCTAGCCAAAAGAAAGTAATCCGTAATGGGGATTTATTAAAAGTGGATACAGGTGCTTTTTATGAAGGGTTTCATGGAGATTCTTGTATTACGATCGCTATTGGTCAAGTTAAACCTGCCGCCGCTAAATTAATGGCCGTGGCCGAAGAATCTTTGTACAAAGGAATTGAACAGGTAGCACCGGGCAAATATTTATTAGATATTGCCGGGGCGATCGAAGACCATGTGCATTCTCAAGGATATAGTGTAGTAGAAGAATATACAGGCCACGGAGTAGGGCGGAATCTCCACGAAGAACCGGCAGTGTTTAACTTTCGGACTCGGCAGTTGCCTAATGTGAAATTAGTTGCCGGGATGACCCTAGCGATCGAACCGATTCTTAATGCCGGTACTAAATTCACCCGAATTCTTCAAGATCAATGGATGGTTGTCACTACAGATAATAATCTCTCAGCCCAATTCGAGCATACGGTTTTAGTTACCGAAACTGGTTATGAAATCCTGACCGATCGAACTTTAGTATAAAAATCACCGTAGAGAGTTTTCGATAATCCGGTCATCTAAGCTCCGAGCAACTTCAGACACAGCTAGGGGAGTGGCAACATTTCTGGGATATACCACCGCCGCTAAGGCCCCTACTCCACCCCGACGAAATGGGACAGCATCTATCCGCCAGACTTGATTCCGAAATTGGACAGTCATTCTGACACCTGCAGAAGAATTTGCCACCTCATTGAGATTTCTCAGAGGTTGAGAGTCGAGGATGTCCACTTGGGGAAGTTCTGCTAGATTGCGACGCAGAAGATTAACTAATTGCTGTTGAAATTGGGGTTGTTGCAATTGTCGCATGGCAGAATCAAAATTTAATTGGTCATTCTGATTAGGCAAGCTACCTGTAAAGCCCAAAATTATCTGGAGATCTGCCGGATTAACAAAAGCCGAATAGCGATCGAGTTGAAAATTTTCTTGCCCAAATAACCGAGTTACCACCCGGAGGCGATCGCCAATTGACCTTGCTACTGGGCTAGGCAACACCCGAAACTCTGGGGGGACATCTTCCTGTTGTAGTAAGCCCAGATTATTTTCCCTAGGAGGGCTAAGAGGCATAATTGGGGAATTTCCCTGAGCCATAACCTGAGCTATTGATGGCTGAATAACTGGGTTAACAGCATTATTAAATAGACTAGGGAGTGATTTGGGTAGAGCCATCGTCCCCAAAAAGACTGCCAAGAAGCCTAGAAATACGCTACGTTTTTTCATAGTCTCTCTTATTGTTCTTTAAAGATTATATTTAGGAAAGTCCACTGCCCTAGCAATCCGAATTCCTGCTGGGGTAATGTAAGCTACCTCTGGATAATATTGTTGGGGAGGAGTTTCTGGAGCTCTAGCCACAGCATCGGCAATTCTTAGTTGAGTAGGCTGCATTTCTAGGGCCATAATTCGGCATTTAGAATTACCCTTTGCCCCCGCATGGGCAGTTCCCTTTAGTTTACCCCAGATTAAAATATCCCCTGCTGCCACGATCAAGCCCCCAGCATTGACATCACCAAGAATAACTACAGTACCGGGGTAGTTAATTTCCCTGCCCGATCGTACCGTAGTTTCTAGGTACAAGGATTCTAGCATTGTTTCTTTTTCTGGAGACGCATTTAGGGTTCTAAAGGGCAATTGTTGCTCGACCGAATAACCAGAACTAGCTGCAACCACAGCAGTCTGGCGACGATTGGTAATTACTCGGACTAGAGTTAGTCCTCCTTGGTGTAATGCTTTACTCAGAGATTGAAGTTGCCTGCCGTCTAGCAATCTATCTTGGGCAACTAAATGAACTGGAGTTTCTGACTCCCAAAAGCGATCGCCCGCCACTAATCTCTGTTGCAATTGTTCTACCAGTTCTGAAAAAGTAATTGCCGCCGGAGTATCCACTTCTGGAGGTAAGATCAGCATCACTCCCCCGGTAGTACTCCTGAGATGGACTTGGGTTAATTGAGATAATCCCAGGTTTTTGTCTAGGGCGATCGTCTCTAAGAAAGATGGTTCAGGCCTAGGTATGGGGATTATTTCATCAATGGGGGGCTGTTTCTCTGGGGAATTCTCTAGGGGAGAGATACTACTAGCGATCGATTCAGGATTCATAGCTGATTTAGATAAATACCTATTCTCTTGGGAATTTCCCCCGCAGTGCAAGGAAAATTCTTACCTTCTTTATTAATAATCAGAAATTTTGTAATCAAAAAAGCGAGTCTTGTAAGAAATTACTCTACCTGATATTGGTAGCTTCCCACAAAACCCGCCTTCTTAGTTAATCAATCAATTAATCTTACTTAACGCTGGCTTTAGCTCCAGCTTCCTCTAATTGCTTCTTCACATCTTCAGCAGCTTCCTTAGTAATGCCTTCTTTGACAGCTTTTGGAGTAGCTTCTACCAAGTCTTTAGCTTCCTTCAGTCCTAGACCAGTGATAGTCCGTACTACTTTTAAGACAGAAATCTTCTTATCAGCAGGAACTTCATCTAGGTTTACTGTAAATTCAGTTTGCTCTTCGACTTCTTCAACCGCAGCAGCACCGGGAGCTGCCGCCATCATCATGCCGCCCACAGGAGCCGCAGCACTAACGCCAAAAGTTTCTTCGATTTGTGTGACTAGTTCAGCCGCCTCTAGCAGAGGTAAAGATTTTAGTAGTTCAATGATTTGATCAGTAACAGCGGACATAGATTATCTCCCTATAGGAATTTAAGTTTATTAGTTTGGATTTAAGGTGAAAAATTAGCTTTACTCTTTTTCAGAGATAGCCTTCACACCCCGAGCCAAGGAACTCGGAATTTCATTAATCCCGATAGCAATTTTGGCAGCCAAGCTATTGATTGCGCCAGCAACTTGAGCCATGAGTTGCTCCTTAGAAGGTAGTTCACTAATGGCTTTGATTTGGCTTTCGGTCAAAGCCCGACCTTCCATGACACCACCTTTGATTTCAGTCTTTTTAGTAAGTTTCTGAAATTCTTGGTAAGCCTTAATAGCTCCGGTAATATCATCTTTAGTCAGGAGAACTGCGGTGGAACCATTGAGAAATTTCTCCATTGGTTGCCAAGTAGGATTACCTTCGATCGCTATTTTCATTAGCGTATTCTTAGTTACCTTACAGACAGCTCCCTTAGCCAATAGTTTGCGGCGTAATTCTGTGATTTGTGCCACGGTTAGACCATGATAGTCAATCACCATTGCCAATTGTGAGTCTCCCAAGCTTGACTTGAGTTCTGCAATAACTGCTGACTTTTCCTGTTTTGATTTGCCCATATTTAGATTTCACCTCCTTAAAAATTTAGTTCATCTCATCAGCATCTTTAGTTCAATGCCCTTGGTTGAATTGAGCCATAGCCCGATCGCTCCTGCCCACCCTTCCCCCACAAAAAATACCCCAGCTATATTACCGGGGTGACATTGCCAATCACCTAGATTTAATCTAGATCATGGGCAATTGTGGTCACTAACCTCGGCAGGAATTTAAGTTAATTACTCCTACTGTCTTTGGTATTACCTATTTAGTTGTTAGTCTAGTTATTTTTAATTATTTAACTAAGCTCCTATCCTAATTTGTAGTGTATAAATTGTTTATCAGCGAAGCCAACAAATAATTTATGAAAGATATGTATTGTAGATAACTACCTAGGCAGCATCACCTTGCTTCAAGTCTCGCAGGGCAGTAATATCTATTTCGATCGCAGGCCCCATAGTTGAGGAAATAAACATAGTCCGCCAGTAGCGGCCTTTTGCTCCAGAAGGGCGGTTGCGTTCGATCGTGTCCTGAAGAGCTTTGAGATTAACAAGTAAATCTTCAGCGCTAAAGGCAGTCTTGCCAAACATTACGTGGACAATTCCTGTTCTGTCAGCCCGGAACTCTAGTTTACCAGCTTTAAACTCTTTAATTGCTTGAGCAATATCAAAAGTCACCGTTCCACCCTTAGGAGAAGGCATCAAACCCCGTGGACCAAGCATTTTCCCTAATTTTGCCACTTGGGGCATCATATCCGGGGTGGCAATCAATAGATCAAAATCCATCATTCCCTTTTGAATCTGGTCGATTAATTCTTCAGACCCCACAATGTCAGCCCCAGAATTACTGGCTTCATTTACCTTCTCTCCCCTAGCAATGACGGCAATGCGGATAGTTTGCCCCGTCCCATTAGGTAAGGTTACTGTAGTTCTTAACTGCTGGTCACTATACTTGGGATCAATTCCTAAGCGAATATGCGCCTCGGCAGATTCAGGAAACTTGGCTGTAGCGGTTTCCTTTAATAGTTCCAATGCCTCTAAAGGGGCATAAGGGCGGGGTTCTACTTTTTTTTGTAGTTCCGCCAATCGTTTTGATACTTTTTTAGTCATGGTTTAACTCCTTGGGGTGCTGGCGAGATAATCTCTCTTCCCCGCTATTAAATACTTTTAGTCAAGTAATCCTTGAGGTCGTTTATGTTGGCGATCGCACTTATTCAACTATGACAGTTTTACTAAATAAATTAATTAGCTAATCAGCGATCGTAATACCCATATTCCGAGCAGTCCCTTCAACAATTTTCATTGCCGCTTGAACATCATTCGCATTGAGATCCGGTAGCTTGATATTGGCAATTTCCTGCAATTGAGTCCGGGTTACTTTGCCAACTTTCTTTTTATTTGGCTCATTGGAACCCTTGTCAATTCCTGCCGCCTTCAGTAATAAAACCGAAGCTGGAGGAGTTTTGAGGTTAAATGTAAAACTCCGGTCTTCAAAGACTGATATTTCTACCGGGATCACCATCCCCGCCTGATCAGCAGTTCTAGCATTGTATTCCTTTACAAATGCCATAATATTCACCCCATGTTGCCCCAAAGCCGGACCCACTGGAGGTGCTGCTGTTGCCTTGCCAGCATTGAGTGCCAGCTTAACTATAGCTACAACTTTTTTTGCCATTTTATCCTTGTTTCTGTACTTGATTAAACTCTAATTCCACTGGCGTATCCCGCCCGAAAATAGAAAGTAGGGCTTTAAGTTTACCCCGTTCTGGGCTGACTTCAATTACTTGTCCTTCAAAATCTTTAAAAGGACCAGCCAGCACCAAAATTTTATCACCGATCGCCATGTCAATTTTGACTACCGGCTCTTGCTCCTCCGATTGTCGGAAGATTCTTTCTACTTCCCCCAAGCTCAAGGGCAACGGTTTTACATGCCCCCGACCCCGGCCAAAGCGGCGCTTCTGCTCTGCACCAACAAAATTGATGACATGGGGTGTATTCTTGACTACCTGCCAAGCATCATCATCCATCACCATCTCAATCAGTACATAGCCCGGAAATACCTTCTCTTCCCCAGTACTGCGGGAGCCATCTTTACGAATTTTTACCGTGGGAGTTTGGGGAATCTGGACTCGGAGAATGCGATCAGCCACATCTAGGGTCTGGACTCGCTGGTCTAGGTTAGCTTTAACTCGCTTTTCACAGCCAGAAGCCACTTGTACTGCATACCAGTGGGGAGTATGACTATCCTGCTCAGGAATAGAAGACTCTGGAGATTCATCAGTTGTAAAACTCATAAAAATATCCTACCTGCCATCCAAACAAATAACTTATCTGCTAAATAAATTATAGAAGCAGAAAGAACCACCATTAAAACCACTGCCACAGATTCACTAATTAGTTGCTGACGGCTAGGCCAAACCACCTTACTTAATTCATCCTTAGATTCTTGGACAAAACCCAAAACATTAAATTTGGATTTTACCTCCGTTACTTCGGTTACGGGTTCACTTTTTTTTTCCATATTTTTTGCCACCTGCTGGCAATGCAAACAATAATTTGGAGATAACTTCAAAAATAACGCGCCCTAGAGGACTTGAACCTCTGACATCAGGTTTTGGAGACCTGCGTTCTACCAACTGAACTAAAGGCGCCCACTTAGGTGGAAGTAGTAATTATCAGACAATAACATCTTAACCTAAAAGGCGCTAAAAAACAGTTGATTAGCCAGAAATCCAAAAAATCTAGACATCTCGATCGAATCGTTGCTTCAGGCGAGTTGCCTTGCCCACCCGATCGCGGAGATAGTAGAGTTTAGCACGGCGGACTTTACCCCGACGAATAACTTTTACGCTATCAATCCGAGGTGAGTTTAAAAGGAAGACCCTTTCAACACCTACACCTTGAAATACTCGACGGACAGTAATTGTTTGGTTAATGCCACCATTACGTCTGGCAATAACTGTACCTTCGTAGGGTTGGACTCTTTCTTTATCTCCTTCGATAATTCTGACCCCAATTTTGATTGTATCTCCCACGTAAATAACGGGCAGGTCAGTGCGTATTTGTTCTGCTTCTATAGAGCGAATAATTTCTTGGGCTTTCATAATAAATAAACCTAAAATTCACAGTCTTTTATAATAGCACTACCTCCTGTCACAAGTAAAGGCAGAGAATATTTCCTAATACTGGCACATAACTGCCGATTAAGAAATAGCTCTGCCATTCTAGGTGTGAGGTATTATATTCTCCCAACTAAAATATTCGGGAGGTACTACCCTAGAGGAAAAAATTTATCTCAACTATTGACGCAACAGAAGAGAGGAAAATTTTTAGAATCTGAAAGTAGTTCTGATTGTTCCTACATACACAGTGTTCCGGTTGATGTCACCATCGGGACGGAAGACTGCGAAGAAGCCGGGAGTAACATCAATATTGTCATTGATATTGAACTTGTAGAAGACTTCTGCATGGTAAGGAGTAGCAGAGTTACTCTGAGTTAAGCCACCACCTAGTTGGACACGGCGGGCAACAGGAGGAACACCAAAGACAAAGCCCAAGGTGCTACCAGGACTACCCACATCACGGATAGCTAGGTTCAAACCATAGCTCCACACATCAGCTTTTTGGAACTTAGCTACTTCGTTGATAACGTTAGAGTAGTTAACGAAGCCACCAAGTACAATAGCAGGAGTGAACTGGAAGTTCGCTTGTAGCTGATAACTATTTACAGTCTCCTTAAAAGCGGGAGTATTAAAGGGGTTATCAGATAAGAAAGTTCCACTACCAGCACTAGCAGTATTTCCATAGGCGTTGGAGTAAGTGAAGGCTGCTTGGAACAAGCTAGTAGGAGGAGCGTAGGTGATTTGACCGATCGCTGCATAACCACCAGCAAATAAACCATTACTAGGAGCTGGGTTGTTAGGAGTATTAGCCACATAACCCAAGTCTATCCGGAAGGTGTTGTTTAGAGCATTGAAGCTAAAACCAGCACCACCACCACCACCACCGATGTTGTAGATAGGACGGTTAGCTCCAAAGTTAGAAATTGCATCACCGGTAGGGTTGAGGGTCAAGGCAATATCATCCAAGAACAAACCAGTAGTCCCTACGTAGGCTGTACCACCAATCCCAGTTAAAGGTACGCCAGCAGTAAATTGATATACTAAGCGGCTAAGTTGAAAGGCATTGTTTTCACTGCCTTCAATATTTAGGGTTGTATTTAAGGTTCCAGTGCGGTTAGTGAAAGGAATCAAATTCCGAGCTTGGAGACGGGTGTTTAACAAGTCACGACCAGTGAAGCTGGTATTGAAGTTCAAGCGGACACGATCGCCAAAAGTAACATTACTATTAGAACCTAAGGTAACAGCACGACCACCCACGTTAACATTCAAGTTACCATTGAAAGTTTGAGATAGTTGCATGACAACTTCGCCAGCCAACTTGGTAGTGGTAGAGAATTGACGCTCTTCTAAGAAACGTACCCGACCTTCCAAAGAATTAACTCTGGTGCCTAAAGCAGTTAATTCAGTCCGAAATTCGGTGGTCAAACGACGAATAGCTTCTAAATCAGCACGGGTTACTTCAGCAGTATTATTTCCAGCTAAAGCTTCAATCCGGCGCAAGCAAGCATTCAAACCAGCAGCAAATTCAAACCGAGTCATGGGACGGTTACCTTGGAAGGTACCATCAGGATAACCAGCAATACATTGATAGCGCTCTACCAAGTTACGTAATGCTTCAAAAGCCCAATCTCTAGGAGAAACATCCCGGAGTTGGCTGATGTTAGTAACCTGAGAATTAACTTCGCCTTCATTGCTGTAACGATTAAGCTGCCTGAGCAATTCCCCATCACCAGTAGCAGGGGTACTAGCAGTGAAAGTAGGAGCAGTACTAGCTGTAGGTGCAGTTAATTGGGGCAATTGGGTTGCGGCTGTGGCACTTGCTGGAGCAGTGCTGTTCACAGTTAAAGGTGCAGTAGGCAGATTCAAAGCAGTAGTCATAGCTTCGGGTGCAACTGTAATCGGTGTAGCAGACAGTTCTAAGGGAGCGGGAATAGTACCAACACTAGCATTGCTGATTCCAGTAGTATTTTGCTCGGTTTGGAGAGCTACTGCTTCGGGGCTTTGGGCAGCGTAGGCACCAGTTGCCATTAACACTGAAGCACCCAAGATAGCAGGGCTAACTCTTAATAGGTTTAATAAAGACTTCGACATTTTGATCATCCTCACACTTAGTTGAATTAGAGCCTAAAATTCCCCCCTAGGGAAATCTTCCAAAAAGCTTCAACAGAATTCCTACCATGATACCTCAAGTTATAAATTCTGGAAAGTCCTCTGGGAAATTTGATTTCTAAAAAACCTTCCTTTAAAGAAAAGGTCTGGAAAGGAAGGCTAGATTCCAGAAAATTTTTAGGAATCTACTATTTAGAAATCTTAGAAACTGAAGGTAGTCCGAATTGTGCCAACTACGACAGTGCTGTTGTTGGTATTGTGTTCTGGTTTGAATACAGCCAAAACACCGGGAGTGATAGCAATATTGTCACTAACCCGAATTCTGTAGAACGCTTCTAGGTGAAGAGAAGCATTAACATCACGATTGCCGCTTCTAGGAATAAAGCCTGCTCTGGGGGGTACACCAGCAACAATACCTAACAAGTTACCTCTTGCTCCAAAGTCTGGGAAGGTTGCTTGGACTGCATAGTTCCAAATCCCAGTTTTTTCTTTAAAAGGGCTACCTTCATTGATGGCATTGGTATAACCTACCCAGCCAGAAAGAATAAAATTGGGGCTAAAGTTATAACGAGCTTGGATACCATAGGCGTTAGCAGAAGTCCGGCTAGCACCATAAGGACGGTTAGCATTAGTGCTACCAGTACTGCCAGAAACAGCACCAGAGGTTCCTAGGTAAGAATTAGCGTAGGTGAAAGCAATTTGTCCTTGGGGAATGGGGCTAAAGGTCAATTGACCGTAGGCAGTGTATTGGTTATTGAATAAACCACCCGGGGCTGCGGGATCGTTAGCACCACCACTACCTGCAGGAGCTAAGTAACCGGCAGTAACTCTTACTGCGGGGGCGATGGGATAATCAATGGCAATACCAGCGTCAGAAGGCAGGCGATAAATGGGGTTATAAGCACCAAAGCGAGAAATTGCTCCGCTACCACTGGAATCGATCGGGCTTAGGGTGATACCGGCTGGATCATCCATAGCATTACCTACAGTGGAAATATATACATTACCAGCACCTACAGGAAAACGGTATTGTAACAAGCTCAGATTTATTTCATTGTTGCCACTCCCAGAGAAGTTGAGAGTAGTCATGTTTGTGCCTGTTACAGAAGAGCTAAAAGGGGTTATGTTTCTAGCCTGTAAGCGAGTACGGAGCTGATCTCGTCCAGTAAAGCTGGTATCAAAGTTTAAGCGGACTCGATCAGCAAAGATCAAGTTGGTATTTTGACCGGGACGATTAGTGGATGGAGGATTAACGCCGTTAGCAAAAGCCCGATCACCAAAGGTATCAGCTAGAGCAAAAATCACTTCAGCTCGGAGTTTGGTGGTAGTAGAGAATTGCTGTCCTTCTAGGGTTGTCACTCTGCCATCAAGGGCAGTCACACGAGAACCTAAGGCAGTCAATTCGGCTCTAAATTCTGTGGTTAAGCGACGGATTGCTTCTAAGTCTGCTCTAGTGACTCGATCGCCGCCAGTACCAGCAAGGAGGGCTTCAATTCGTCGTAAGCAGGCATTCAAACCAGCAGCAAATTCATAGCGGGTTAAAGCCCGATCACCTCGGAAAGTCCCATCAGGATAACCTTGAATACACTGATAGCGCTCTACCAAGTTACGTAAAGCTTCAAAAGCCCAAGCTCTAGGGGAAACATCCCGGAGTTGAGTAATATTTGTCACTTGCCCCATGCTATCAACTTCATTGTTGTAGCCTTCAATTTGCTGAAGTACTTGATTATCACCATCTACAGGCAATTGGGGGGTAGTAGTTAAACTGGGGTTAACTAATTCTGAAACATTAATTTCTTCAGCACTAAGAGCTAAACCTGCACTCGGATTTACAGCAGATGAATTAGGTGTAGTAACAGTAGCGGCTACAGGATTAATAGCTACGGGAGCAGAAAAAGCCAAAGGAGTAGCATTAACTTCTCCAGCAGCAATTACTGGTGACACCTCAGTATCAACTGGATTAGTTTGAGCAGCAGTGGCGCCACTTGATAGCATTAAGGATGCCCCTAGGATTACTGGGCTTACCTTCGCAAGTTTCCAAAGATTATTTGACATATTTATGTTGTGTCCTCACACCTACATTAAACTTACACAAACCACAATTATTACCCATAAAGCACTTCAGGTAGTGGTACAAAAACTTGTATCACCAAATACTTGGGTTGCCAATTTTGATAGCTACGAACTTTTGTATCACCAAATACATTAAATTCCTAACTTTAGACTACCAAGCATTATGCCTTGTCGAAAATTTTTCTTGAAATTTCCCTCTATAGGCTACCACCACTATAGCAGTTATGCCAATAGGGTAAACTTGTTTTCTGAAAACATCAGAAATACACAAAAGAAAAACTAAGAATCAAAACTATTAGTTAGAGTTAGTTAGAGTCGGTCTTTTTTGTTTCTGTTGCGTTTTTTGTTTCCATTCTCGAATAGCGATCGCCGCCTTATCTTGGGGAGATTGATAGATTTTTTCTGGAGGCGGGGAATCTTCAGCCGGCTGAGGGGGAACAGTTAGACACTCAAAAAGATTATTACTTATCTGACTGCCGTGGAGTGCCACAATGATTGATCGAGCGGAAGTAAATCGATCCCTTGGAGAAGGCTGCAACATTTGCTCAAGAACTACTTCTAATTCTGGACTAACTTGAATTTTACGCTGCCAAAGTAATTTTCCGGTGTAGCGATCGGTCTCAAAATCTAGCGGTCCCACACCACTTAGGAGATATAAGCAAGTCACCCCCAGAGCATAAATATCACTGCTGTAGACTGTGCGGAGGGCAAACTGCTCTGGGGGAGCAAATCCCACTGTGCCAATAAAATGGGTTGTAACACCCTTCATGCTAGTGTCTTCTACCTGAGCAATTTGTTCCTTGACTGCTCCAAAGTCAATTAAGACCAAGCGGCGATGGTGTTGGCAGCGAATAATATTTTGAGGCTTGATATCCCGATGAATTACCTTATTACTATGGACATAATGTAACAGGGGTAACATCTCCCGCAGAAACTGCCTCACTCCTATTTCAGAGATTGGTCCATTGCGGCGAATTAATCGAGCTAGGGTTCCTCCTTGAATATACTCTTGAACTAAGTAGAATTCTCCCTCCAGTACAAAATAGTCTAACAACATGGGAATTTGAGAGTGATTACCTAACCTGCTGAGGGTTTTTGCCTCTCTTTCAAATCTTAGTTGAGCAGTTTCTAGGGCATTAGAACTACTGACTTTGGGGCATAGGAGCTTAATAACACAATAAGGAGTAGTGGGTAATCCCATATCCTTTGCCAGAAAAGTAACTCCAAAGCCCCCCCGCCCGATGATTCTCATTACTTGGTAGCGATCACGAAATAACTGCTCCTTGCCACACAAGCGTCCCAACTCTGTATTTGCCAAGAGTTCGGAATGAAAAGATGACAGGTTATTTAAGGGAAAGTCCATATTCTATACTAGAGTCTAGAAAAGCAATTTTGGAAAGTTATTAGGAGCATGATCTAATTATAATCTACAGCGTTTTAAAGATTGGAGCAGGAAAATTAGATTATCTTGTTTAAGGATTAATCTAAGCACTAACTGAAGTTGGGATACAGTTCTAAAGACTGAAGTAATTCTATCTGAGTGGCAAGGGTAATAATAGTTGCTTCGGCAGCAGGCTTGCCTACTATTTGAATCCCTACTGGTAAACCAGTATTTCCTAAGCCCGTAGGTAAGGCAATTACTGGCAATCCGGCAGCATTGAAAGGCGGACAAGGTGCAATCCAATTCGTGATTTTTTCTAGGGTTGCCTCTGGGGAAAGCCTAGCCCACTCACCAATCAGAATCTGGGGGTGTAAATATACAGGCAGGATCAACGCATCATAACGATCAAAAAAACTAACTATACGCCGAGCGATCGTTTGCATTGCGCCTAAAGCCTGTAAATATTCTCCGGCAGTTCCTGACTGTTGAGATATCCATTGATTCATGGGGCTGAGAAATTGAACTGGGATTAGAGCCGCTGCTACGCCTGCTTGCCAAATTTTTGTAAAAGGTTCAATTAACCCATTAAAATCGGGACAGGCGGGTTCTAAGATATGTCCCATCGCCTCTAAGTGTTTACACGTAGCTAGGACTGGCTCGGCAAGTTCTGGGGTAGCCCTGCCGATCGGCTCCACCGTAGTAGTGTAGGCAATACGTAATTGGGGCAATTCTTGTTTGGTGGCAGCATAGAATGAAATTGGGGGATCGGTCAACCAGTAGGGATCTCCAGTTACATAGCCCGCCATCACATCTAGTAGGGCAGCGGCATCTGCCACATTTCGAGCGATCGGTCCATTGGTAGAAATGCCTCCTTGATGTTCCCCAAGGGGAGACCAAGACACTCGACCTCGACTAGGCTTGATGCCGACTAATCCACAACAAAAGGCTGGCCCCCGAATTGATCCTCCCGCATCAGATCCCTGGGCTAGGGGTGCTAATCCTGCGGCCACTGCTGCTGCACTACCACCACTAGAACCGCCACTGCTATAGTTTAGATTCCAAGGATTACGACTGGGGGGAAATCCTGGTGCTTCAGAATAGGGAAAGGAGCCTAATTCAGGGGTAGCAGTCTTGCCTAGGAGAATAAACCCCGCTTGTTTTATCTTAGAGATAATCTCTTCATCAGTTGTGGCAATGTTCTGTTTTAATGCCCCGACTCCATAACTACAAGGCATTCCTGCCACTGCATTTAGGTCTTTAATAGCTATAGGAACCCCAAAAAATGGGGGTAGATTAGAAATATTTGCTGTAGATAGAGTGGCTAATAATTCAGTTTTTTGTTTAGCCTCTGCGATCGCTGTCTCTCTAGCTACGTAAAAATAACTACCCAACTTGTCATCTAGCTGGGTGATGCGATCGAGATAAATTTCTACCAAATCCAAAGGAGTAATTTCTTTCTGGCGAATTAAATCAGCTTGAGTCAAGGCTGGAGCAAAGGCTAGGTCTTGATGATTCATCTTAAATTATCTAAATGGAGGCGAAATTTCTTAATTAATAATTATCTTATGGCTATTTTGGCACAGG
>JANMHD010000454.1:0-2650 GCA_031374985.1 Coleofasciculaceae cyanobacterium OTE_70_metabat_329
TTGAATTGATTGAGTAATATATAAAATGTAAAAAATCATTTATAGAATAAATTTGGTATCTTTTGATTCCTACCGATTATTCTTGTAGGATGCGTTAGGTACTAGCCGTAACAGATCAAATTATAGGGAAGAGGCATGACGGCTGCCGCCCCACATATCCTACAGGAGAGATTCAAAATACAGCCCTTTTCATTGAGATGCAGCCGAAAAACCCCCTGAATCCCCCTTCCAAAGGGGGACTTAAAGATCAAGTGTGTACCTCACCAAGCTGCAAAGTGCTATAGGTTCTACAAACCTGTTGATTCATCGTGGGCGCTAGAGGCGGGGTCAACACCCATCTCGGCCACTAAACTCCGCAAAACTGTAATCTGCTCACCTTTGTCAATGGCTTGGAGTTGTTGTAACCATTCTGAAGCTTCAGATTCAAGGCTGTAGTCGGCGGGCATAGGAATAATTTCTGCCCGATCCATTCCTTGAGCTAATAAATACCAGAACAGTAATTTTGTTGTATCACTTAAAGCTCCATACTCCCGGCTAACAAAATTGTTTGTATGCTCTACTAAATCCCGTTGGATTTGTAGCTGTTCTTCGGGGGTCATGGCTAAGACTTGGTTAAATAATCCTTCAGCGATCGCTGGAGAGGCAGTACTGGCTCCGGGGGCAGCAGGAGTAACAGATTTTCCAGTTTCTTTATAAATAAACCATAGTAAAGCAAGTTGTTGATCAGTGGAAAGAGAAATAAAAGATGAAGCTAAATCAGCAGTTATGTCGATATTAGTAGTTGTCATGATGATCTCCTAAGAAGGTTTTGACTTATATTTTCATGATAGTCATAATTTTGTTTAGATGCCACTTTTTTAGAAAAATATTCTCATCTCTTGGTAGATAGATTAAGATTGGATTAGTAAATATTTTCCCTAACAATTGAGGATAATCATGCAAACTATTTCTTTGGTCAATGATAAGGCGATCGCCAATATTCAGGGTATTTCTGATCCTATTATTTATGAATATTTCACGAAATTAAATAATGCTAAATTTACAGAAGTTGTTGAGCTATTTTCAGAACAGGGCTGCCTAACTCCTCCCTTTGATAAACTCCTTCAAGGGAAAGGAGAAATCTTGCAATATTTAGAGAAGGAAGCTAAAGAAATAAAATCCTATCCAGAGCAAGGAGAAACTACTCAAAAAGGCTCTCTGACTGGATATCAGATTCAAGGAACAGTAGAAATAAGTGGGTTTGTATTTAATATGGAATGGTTTATTCAGCTAAACTCCGACCAAAAAATTATGATTGTTGAAGTGAAAATTGTAGCTTCTTTAGAAGATTTGTTAGACTTCAAGTAGTAATTAATTTAATCTGGAGAAATGACAAATGACAAACTCTAATCTACAAAATTCTTTTTCTAATAATGGTTCTAATAACAGCGATCGTAAGATTCGTTATGGTGTCGTAGGTCTTGGTTCTTTTGCCCAATCTGCTGCCCTTCCGGCCTTCGGTAATCCTGATAATAGTGTGCTAGTAGCTTTAGTTTCTGATGATTTTAATAAGCGACTCGAACTTGCCCAAAAATATGGTATTCAAAATACTTATTCCTATGAAGAATATGATGTTTTTTTGAGGAGTGGGAATGTGGATGCTGTTTATATTGCCCTGCCAAATCACCTACATTGTGAATACACAGTTAGGGCTGCTCAAGCAGGGATTCATGTATTATGTGAAAAGCCGATGGCAGTCACCGTGGAGGAGTGCGAGACCATGCTCCGATCGGCGGCAGATAATAATATTAAGTTGATGATTGCCTATCGGTTGCACTTAGAAGAAGCTAATTTGGCAGCAGTAGAAATTGTTCGATCGGGACACTTGGGTGATATACGTATTTTCAACTCTCTATTTACTCAACAAACTGTAGCTGGAAACATCCGAGTTCAGAAGGCAGTAGGTGGGGGAACCCTTGATGATATTGGGATTTATTGCATTAATGCAGCCCGCTATCTATTTCAAGATGAGCCGATCGCTGTCTTTGCAACGGGGGCAACTAATGGAGAGGAACGTTTCCAAGAGGTAGATGAAATGACTAGTGTGATTCTACGTTTCCCCGGCGATCGCCTTGCAACATTCACCTGTAGCTTCGGGGCGGCAAGGGTTTCCACCTATCAGGTTATTGGCACTAAGGGCAGCCTGAGAGTTGATCACGCTTACAGTGTTAAGGAAGATATAATTCATATCCTCACTGTAGAAGGCAAAACTCAAGAGCGGACTTTTAAAAATAGTGACCAACTGGCGGCTGAATTTGTTTATTTTTCAGATTGCATTTTGCACAATAAAAATGTAGCGCCATCAGGGGAAGAGGGATTGATAGATATCCAGATTATTAGGGCTTTGGATTGCTCGATCGCCACGGGTAGCTTTGTCGAGATTAGTACTGCTGGTCGTCAGCAACGCCCGACGATCGAGCAAGTTGTTACAATCCCTATAACTCATGAAACACCAGAGCTAATTAATGCAACTCCTCCCTCCGGGAAATCCTAGAAGTGTCTGGCGGTTGAAACCGCAGCTATAAGACCAAAGTCCGCCGTCGCGGACTAAGAGAAATCTAGGACTTTCTGCAACGGCTCGACTGAGCGTAGCCGAATGTCTTTAGTCGCC
>JANMHD010000478.1:0-5355 GCA_031374985.1 Coleofasciculaceae cyanobacterium OTE_70_metabat_329
GGCTCGTTGATCAATAGGATCTGTCAGCTCAGAAAAACCATTAGCAGTTTCCCTGCCCACAATAAATAGTTCAAAGCGCTCTACCAAACCAGCTTTCTCTCGATGAGGTTTTGCCAAAGGTGAGATTTCTACGGGGTAATCCGTAACAAAAGTAGGCTGAATTAATTTTGCCTCACAACGAGCTTCAAATACTTCATTTAGGGCATTTCCCAAGGTTGGACAATCTTCTATATCTACTCCAATCGTAGCAGCAGCAGCGATCGCATCCCCCACAGTAGCAAATTGAGTGAAATCTAAGCCAGTTTCTGCTTTGACCAGATCATGCATTGTCACCCTACGCCACGGGGTAGCTAGATTAATCATCGTTCCTTGGTAGTCAATCTCTAGAGTTCCCAAAACTTCTTGAGCTACGGTAGCAATCATATTTTCGGTTAATTCCATCATCTCACCATAATCGCCATAGGCCATGTAAGCCTCGATCGAAGTAAATTCTGGATTATGTCTAGTAGAAATTCCTTCATTCCGAAAGATACGCCCCATCTCAAATACCCGCTCAAAGCCCCCTACTATCAAGCGCTTCAGGTGTAACTCCGTGGCAATCCGCAAGTAAAGTTGCATTTCTAGAGTATTGTGGTGAGTGATAAAAGGTCTAGCCTCTGCCCCTCCAGTTTCTGCTTGTAACACAGGAGTTTCAATTTCTAGAAAGTCCAATTTTTCTAGATAGCGGCGAATCCCGGCAGTAATCTGAGCGCGGCGGCGAAAGGTTTGCCGGACTTCAGGATTAACAATTAGATCTACATAACGCTGACGATAACGCTTCTCCGTATCCGTCAAGCCATGCCACTTATCTGGTAGGGGCAGTAGGGATTTGGTCAAGATTTGGAATTGCTGAACATAGACCGATAACTCTCCCTTTTCCGTGCGCTTGATTGTCCCTTTCACTCCCAAAATATCCCCAATATCTGTCAGTTGCTTCAATTGTTGAAAAGGATTTTCTGTTTCCGGCATTCCCGTCTCGATCGCTTGCCGATCCAAATAAAGCTGAATTACTCCCGTTTCATCTTGCAAAGTAAAAAATGCCAACTTACCAAAGACCCGCCGGATCATAATCCGTCCAGCGATCGCTACCTCTAGGGCATCTTCCTGCCCCGGTTCCAAATTCACAAACTGGGTCTGCAATTCCCCCGCATGGTGAGAAACCTGCCACTGATAAGCATAGGGAACCCCACCCAAATCCTTAATTTGTTGGACTTTCTCTAGACGAGTAGCTCTAATTTCAGCAAGGGTAGATTGATTCTGGGGAGTTTCAGGCATGCGGGTAATTACAAGATTTGCAAATTAATTTTACTTAATTAAGGATAAAAACACTCTCTTCTCCCCCCTTTTTAAGGGGGGTTAGAAAAATCTACCTTCAAAGGAGGAGAAATTAAGAATCTACTTGCGGTGCCAAGATACTTTGGGCAAGATTTGATTTTTGTCCACTCGATGTTGATATTTAGTGGCAAAGTTCAGGAGAGAATCTAGGAGAGAATCAGAAAGAAAGTGGGGTTGTAGCCCTAAATCTAGAAGATTAGTATTCTTAGCATTGAAGTAATGCTCTTCTTTTTCAACCCTAGGATTATCTAAGTGATCTACCGCTATTTTTAAACCGAGGGATGCTCCTGCTTCCTTCACCTTATTAGCTAAATCTCCCACACTGAATAGCTCGGTGAATTGATTAAATACCCGGAATTCTCCGACATTGGCCGGGTTGGCGATCGCCAATTCAACACACCTGACCGTATCTCGGATATCGAGAAAAGCCCTAGTCTGTCCCCCAGAACCATAGACTGTCAGAGGATGCCCGATCGCAGCTTGGATACAGAATCTATTTAAGGCTGTACCAAATACTCCATCATAATCTAGGCGATTAATTAACAACTCATCCATCCCAGTTTCATCGGTCAGCACACCGTAAACCACACCTTGATTTAAATCCGTGGCTCGCAAACCCCAAACCCGACAAGCAAAGTGAATATTGGTGCTGTCATGAACCTTGGAGCAGTGGTAGTAACTACCGGGCATTTTGGGGTAGGGCAGGGTATCTTTGCGACCGTTGTGTTCGATCGTGATATAGCCTTCTTCAATATCAATATTTGGAGTGCCATACTCCCCCATCGTCCCTAATTTCACCAAGTGGGCATCAGGAAACTCATCTCTCATGGCGTAGAGGATATTTAAGGTTCCTACTACATTATTAGTTTGAGTCAAGACAGCGTGTTCTCGATCGATCATGGAGAAGGGGGCAGAGCGCTGTTCCCCAAAGTGAACGATCGAATCTGGTTGAAATTCTCGTAGGGATTTAATTAAAAAATCATAATTATTAATATCGCCTACAAATAAACCAATCTTCTTGCCTGTCAAATCATCCCAGCGTTGCAACCGTTGCTGAATAGGAGCAATGGGCGTGAGGGTTTCCACACACAATTCCATATCCCAGAGTCGGCGCACCATACTATCTAAAATAGCTACTTCATGCCCCCGATTGGAGAGGTAGAGAGCTGTTGCCCAACCACAGTAGCCATCACCGCCAATAACCAAAACTCTCATAAAAATTAATTAATTTTATGTACCCATACTCCGGCCAATTTACCAAATTTAGGTACATTTCCTACAATTATTTTTCCAACTTATTGTTAATCTAGGTTTATTCTCTCAAGCTAACAACCGACGCAGAATAATCATACCCTTACCAACAACAGCTTTTCTGGCCACTAGATGTCCTGTAGTATCCATAATTAAAAGTTGCCGAAAGTCTAAATCTTGCGATCGCTCTTCTACCTTGGCAGCTACTTGGTCTTGTTTATCGATACCTAGCTCATACCAATCCTCACTAACCGTAATTTTGAGCAGACTGCCGGGAAAGTTGGGTTTAATGGCAGTGATCAATCCTGTTTCCTTAGGGA
Source organism: Coleofasciculaceae cyanobacterium OTE_70_metabat_329 (assembly GCA_031374985.1). GTDB lineage: Bacteria > Cyanobacteriota > Cyanobacteriia > Cyanobacteriales > JAAUUE01 > JAAUUE01. The sequence continues at coordinate 2,946 of JANMHD010000478.1, forward strand.
TAATTTCTTTCACTTGGGCTTGAATAGAAGCAATGAGGGTTTGCTCCGGGGTTAAGACTGGAGCAGGTTCTGGAATTATTTCTGGGGTAGGTTCTGGAATAACTGGAGCAGTGGCTATAGGGGTTTCTGGCAGCACTGGAGATACCTCTGGCAGAGGAGTTACTGCTGGTAAATCTTTTGGTGGAATGACTGGTGGGACATCAGGAGCAACTAGAGGTTCTGGACTAGGTAAGATTGCCACTGGGCGGGGTGCAGTTACTGGTTTGGCACCGGGGAATAATAGAGAGCTAGTGGTAGAAAATACTAGAATTGCAAGGAGGGCGATCGCCCCCGATAAACCCCAGTCTGGTAATTTGTCCCTCACTGCTAAGGGCAATAAATTACGAACTTGACCTAGAACTTGAGAGTAGGTTCTCCCTAGACTATCTTCTGCCGTACCGGGTTGCTCTAGGGTCGTTATTACTGAGTTTAAAAGATTAATAGTCCCCCTCAGGAATTTAATTAGCCAGAGTCGCCAGCCCTTGGGGGATGGGGGAGTAGAATTATCAGGGGGTTGAGCTAGGGACATGATTTTTCTCTCCAAGGATTTTTGGGAAATTTTTTGGGCTAGAATCTGCCCTACAAAATATTTTAAGACATTAGTAAATGGTACAATTAGTTGTACGAACTTGAGGTATTCATGGAAATTCTTAATGCAAGTGAGGCAAGGGCTAATTTATTTAGCTTAGTTGAAAAAGTTAATAGAGATCATCTACCACGAGTAATTACCAGTCGACAAGGTGATGCTGTTTTACTGTCAAAAGATGATTGGGAAAGTATTCAAGAAACTCTTTATCTACAATCTATTCCTCATTTAATTGAATCAGTTAAAAATGCAGAACAAGCGGATGATTGGATTTCTGAAGATGAGTTTATTAGGACGTTGAATGGCCTGGAAAATTGAGTTTAGTCGAACTGCACTAAAAGATGCAAAAAAGCTGAAGGTAGCTAATCTAGACAGTAATGTAAAGTTGTTATTAAAAGTTCTTAAAATTAATCCGTTTGAGCCTCCTTATGAAAAGCTCTCAGGAAATCTCAAGGGGTATTTTTCAAGGCGGATTAATATTAAACATCGTTTGGTCTATTCAGTTGATGAGGAAACTAAAACGATTAGGGTTGTTTCTGTCTGGTCGCATTATGAATCTTAATGGAATTGTATTCCTAGCGATCGCATCACCCGCCCGAATCCCCGTAACCGTTGGTAGATCGATCGACCAATAGCATCCCCTTCTTCCCTAAGGATATCGATCGCAATCCCATTCCTCCCCGCCGTCACCCCAGAACTATGAATGTACTGATCTGCTCCTAAATATAAACCTACATGATCAATTTTCTCAGACGTGCCAAAAAATACTAAGTCCCCCGGTTGCAAGGATTCTAACTCAACTCTCTCCGTAAAGTCATACTGCTGGTAGGCATCTCTAGGCAACCAGATCCCCGTAGCAGCAAAGGCAGCCTGCATCAAGCCCGAACAATCATAGTTGGGGGCAACTGTTCCACCCCAGAGATATTGATTGGGTTGTAGTTTTGCCTTTTGGGTAAATTCAATTACTTGGGGAAGTCGGGCAGTAATTTCTGATCTTGAAAAAGTAATGGCTTGGTAGGGTTGATCCACTGGTTCTAGGGATATATCTGGCGATCGTATCCACCCACCATAATTATCCTCACAACACACCACCTCTACCACAGAGTTCTGTTCTTGATTAGAGGATTGGGCAGATAAAATCTTGAGGTAACGCCCAGCCGCAGCTTGAGTCGCTAAGGACTTACATTCTGGAGAGTCATAGATATTGAGGTTGATCCTCGATCGGTACTGACGGTACTGAAATTGCATAGCTGGGATAAAAAAGTAATTTTAAAAATATTTTTCTACATTTTCTAGCAAAAATTATTTATTTCCCCTATGATAATAAAATAATGTAAAGAAAGGTAAACATCCTTCATAATTAACTGGAATTTTTAGGATATCTCTAATATTCCCAAGTTATCTGTGAAAATCAAGCCTTCGCCCTCATAGATATACCTAGCTAAATTTGGTGATAATCGAGGCTGTTCCCTGCGTTGCGGGGGATAACACAATCAAAAAAATCATCACCTTTTTAGGACTAACCTAAATTTAACCATTTCGGAGCAATATAATCATGACAATAGCAGTCGGCCGCGCCCCCCAGCGGGGATGGTTTGATGTTTTAGACGACTGGCTGAAACGCGACAGATTCGTGTTCGTCGGCTGGAGTGGAATTCTCCTATTCCCTTGCGCTTACCTATCTCTAGGCGGATGGCTCACCGGCACCACCTTCGCCACCAGTTGGTATACCCACGGTCTAGCTTCCAGCTACCTAGAAGGATGCAACTTTTTGACTGTAGCTGT
>JANMHD010000490.1:0-2058 GCA_031374985.1 Coleofasciculaceae cyanobacterium OTE_70_metabat_329
TTCTCTGATTCAGAAATATCTAGGAGCGGCGGGTTTGCTGTAGGCGTAGGAGAAATAACTATAGGGATAGGAGTCGGACTTGGGGTGATGACAATAGGAGCGGGACTTGGTGTAGGAATAGGGGGTGTAGGAATGGAGGCAGGGAAATCTACTTGAGTAGTCCGCCCAAAGCGTAAATTATCGATCGCAAACCCTGCTGGTTCGGGACCAATCAAGCTAAATTGCAACCCGGCAATTAGGTTAGAACCATCACCACTAACCAGCCCTAAAAATTCAATCCCTAGGGAATTATTACTAACCGCCCCTAGTCTAGAACCATCCCGACTAAAAGCAGTTATGGCTGTAGCTCCGATCGTATTAAAATAACCTCCAGTTAGCCCCACAGCAGCGATATTTTCACTAAATAGAATACTAACTGCCCCATTAAATATGGGATAGCCCGACAGAACTGGACTAGTCGGATTATCAATATCTTTGACTATAAAAGTTGAGGGAGAATTTTGATCCAAAGTTAAGCTTCCTAGAGGATTGCCTTGAACACAACCAGTCAACGCAGCACCGATCGGGCAAGTTTGGACCGTGCCGAGGGATTGTCCTTTAAAGAAACCACCAAAAGATACGGTAGCTCCACTACTGATTCCCCCATAGCTTTGGGGAGCATACACGGGATTAGCTGTATGGAGGGGAAGTTCACTAAAGGTAATTAAACCCGCATCAGCACGAAAATTGGCTTCTCCAACTCGTAACACAGCTCCCTGAACTGGGATAGCTAAAAATCCCCAACTAACCCCACAGCCGAGCATAACTAAAGCAATCTTTTCCATAGATTTTATAAGGAGCCTCAACCAAGGATGAATAAATGTATGTAATGTATCCATTCTATTCGGCAATCTCTCCATGCATTGTCTAGTATTTACCTCAAATTGCTTGAGAGAGTAATTTAGAGTAGGGCTATAGATCAGGAAATGGTCTATCTAGTCACCTGTTGGAGGTAGTCAACATGAGTTCCTTGGCCGATCGCTTTAATCAAATGACAGGCAGAACCCGCTTTGTTGTTTTTCGCCTATTTTTGCATTTAGCTGGCGAGGAAGTTGCTCCTTTGCTAGGAGTGCTAAATAGCTCCGCCCGTCAAGCCCTAGAGGCAGATGGAGATATTCAGATTTTTGGTGAAGGCCTAGCAGAAGTTTGCCAAAGTCTATTGCAATACGATGTCTACTGGCAGTCGGCAGCAAATGAAGGAAATATTTTTTGGGATGAAGGGGAAGCCGGCGACTTTGTAGAAGAATTGTTTACCGATTCTGCCCATCGCTATCACAGTGGTATTGAGGTGGAAGGTTTAGATTCATCTGAGGATGTATTATCTCTGCCCATTACTCAAAATCTGATTGTGATGTTAATTGTTGCCTATGAAGGGGAAATGCCGGCCTTAGAAACTGACCTTTCTGATATCAGTGCTTTAAAAAACGCCCTAAAATCGCTAACCAATTTGCATTACCAAGACCGATTACGGGCTTTACAGGTTCACTTTTCGCCTGCCCAACTAGGAGATGAGTTGACTGCTGATCAGCTATTACTTCATTTTCCAGAGTTAATTCCCTTGTAATAAATCTTTCTTACTATGAACCTACTACGTCAATTTCTTATATACACAGTGGTTTTAACCCTAACTGTCACCACTGTTTCCTGTGGCGGTAGAGCAACTAATCAAGTTAGTTCATCCTCAACACCCACTGCACAGAGAGCAAACCCTAGCCAAAATCGCTTAAGTGATGGGCAATATCCTGTACAGCAGGCGACCTACAACGATGCCGATGGTGAGTATACAGTGATGTTGCTAAATACAAAACCCGGTGATTCCTCTGCCTATCGCACCACAAACCTACAAATGGCTCAACTGACTGAGGAAGAAGTCTCCAAGGGAGAACAGAGTTACCTAAAGCTAGAAAATAATCAGGCTTCGATGCACATCCAAAAAGATTTCAAAATTGACTATGTGCATAATGTGACTGAAGAAAAAGCTAATCCCCAAACTGGGCAAACAGAACGGGTGGTTGTCCG
>JANMHD010000556.1:0-4633 GCA_031374985.1 Coleofasciculaceae cyanobacterium OTE_70_metabat_329
TAATCTCCTGGGGAATGCGGGATCCGTGGTTAGATTTTAGCTCTACGGAAGATTTTGCTAATTCCCTTAAGCAAGTAGAAGTACAGCAGTTAGCCGAGGCAGGACACTATCCCCAAGAGCATTTTTCTGGGCAGATTAGTAGTGCATTATTACCTTTCCTGCGTCGTCAAGGATAGGAAAAATAATAGTAGTAGTAAATAATAGTAGTAATGGATATTTTCCCGATCTTTTCTCTAGGAATAGTGCCACTTTGCTGGTGTTTCTGTCGCTCCCCGGATTGTAATCCAGTTTTCATGGCTATATTAGTAGTTTTGACACTCCCACGTCTAAAGAGCGTTGGATTCTTTAAGAGTCCAGAACCTGAACCTTAAGGGCGTAGTCAAAGCACCCCTACCAACTCCACCAAGATTAAATCCCAGTGTTGTCGCTACTTTTCTTAAGATATTAGCTGCCCCATTACAGTCAGCATTAATATCCCAATTGTTTGCAGTCCGGTACAATCCTCTACTTACTCTCTTCCCAGACTCCCGCCACCCTCCGGGTTTTTCACCAAATGTAGGTAGCTCATCAGAGTCTAGAAAACTAGCCTTAGAAGTGTAAGATTCCTCCGTTTCTACAAACCTAACTCCATACTGCTCACACAGTTGCTTAATCCTATCTTTCAATCTCCCTGTAGGTATCTGGACAAACTTCTGGTTAGTCTTAGAGCCTAAATTTATCGAATCCTTCTGCCCCTTATTCCAACCAAATACCACAGTGCCGATCTGATTCTCTAGGCAGTGATTAATTATCATCCGGGCAGCTTTATTGATAGCATCCCTAACCTGCCTATTCCTTCTCTCAGTCACACGGGCTAACTGCTTAGACCAAAATCCTTGAGATTGGTTTTCCTTAAGAATCGATACTCGCTTGTTGTACCACTGATTCAGGGATTTTAGGTGTCTGCCATCAATAAGGAAACTAGTTCCCACAGTGGAAACACAGGTTAACCAGTTATCAATCCCGTGGTCAATTCCCAGAACTTTAGAACTGTCTACTTGAGCTTGACTAGTTTCTACTTTGTAAACAAGCTCTAAATAAAACTCTCCATTTCTAGGAAGTATCTTATATTCTCTGATGTCCTTATAGTTCAGGTTGGAGGGCATGGGTAGATAGAAAGCATCTAGTCCAAACCATGCTTTTACTCTATTTCCTAGAGGGAATTTTAAACCCTCTTTCTTGAGCTTAACTGCTTGAGATGGGTAGGCAACTAGAGCTAAACCGCCTTTCTTTTTATAGTTAGGTATTCGTGGTTTTTGAGTTACCGAACCGGAGCTAATCCCCTTTAACAATCCAAGGAAGGATGAGAAGGACTCGGCTACTGAGAGAACGGTTTGTTGAGCTACTTGGGAGTGCATAGACCCGTAGTGGGGATTTTGCTTTAACTCGTTAATCAAGGCAAATTTGTTAAGGAGATTTCCAGTTTTGAAGTAAAGCTGTCTAGCATAGTAAATAGCACAGTTGTTGAGTTTGTTTAACTCACTGCATAGATACTCTAGAACGGATTTAAGCTCTTTGTCTGGGTTGATTCTGACTTGTTGACAACCAAACATTTTGTTTAACCTCCTCTATCTAGAGTATCATCAAAGACTAGGATTATTTCAGGTTTGAGGGGAGGAAGGGATTGGAGTATTTGGTTAACCCCGTACCTACGTTAACCCGCCTTATATCCCACGGCTAAAGCACTTTCCCTAAGAGGAGTCTTCAAAAAATATTTAGATGGGGCAGAGGAGTTTGAGAATTTACCCCAGAAGCCGAGCATCGTGCTAGATTGCTAGGAGACCAGAAACCAAAAATTTGTATGGATATACCTATCAGTCTTGGGGTTGCAGCAGATAGTTTAGGGATTATTCTCCAGCGGGGCGGGGAAGAAATCCGCCTAGAAAAGGTGAGCGATCGCTTTACTCTTAGTCTCAATAACACCCCTCCCGGTTGGCAATCCCGCATTCCTGCCCAGTATCAAGAAACCATCGCTAATACCCAATTAGAGTTATTTAGCGTTGCCAGTATAAATCTAGATACGGTGATGGCCACCATCAGAAATTTAGACTTTGTGGCTTTTGCTAGTCATGTCTATAGATTAGTTGGCAATCCCCAGAGCCGAGTTTATCTTACCAAAGAAATTACTCTCCAGTTTGCTAGCGATACTAGTGAAGCCCAAATCAATGCCCTAGCTACCAAGTTTTCTCTAGACTTCCAAGCACCTTTAGTTGGCATCCCCCATACTTTTATTTTTGGGGTGAATAAGCAAGCCACAGAAAATCCTATCAAAATTAGCAATCGCTTGATGGATTTACCCGAAGTTCTCACGGCCGAGCCTAATATTATTATTCGTCAAGACAATCTCTACCGTCCCCAAGATAAGCTTTATCCCCAACAGTGGTATCTACAAAATTCTGGAGGTAAGTACCTAGGGGCGGGTTCCCATATTAATGTAGAGGATGCTTGGGATGTGACTCGTGGCGATCGCTCGGTGGTGATTGCGATCGCTGATGATGGGGTAGATCTCACCCATCCCGACTTTCAAGGTGTCGGCAAAGTAGTAGCCCCCTACAACTTCCAAAATCCCAATGCCTTACCCATCCCAGAAACCGACGATGAAAATCATGGTACTTCTTGCGCTGGAGTAGCGGTAGCAGAAGAAAACGGGACTGGGGTAGTGGGGGTGGCTCCCGGTTGTGCTTTGATGCCCCTGAAGACTACAGGTTATCTAGATGACCAATCTATTGAGGATATTTTTAATTGGGCGATCGATCATAATGCCAGTGTAATTTCCTGTAGTTGGGGAGCCGCTGCCATCTATTTTCCTATTTCCCTCCGGCAACGGGCCGCCATTACCAAAGCAGCAACCTTGGGTAGGAATGGCAAGGGCTGTGTAATAGTATTTGCTGCCGGGAATAGTAACCGCCCTGTGGATGGGACAGTGGATGAAAAAGGTTGGGAAAATAATATTTTCTTAGGTAAAACTAAATGGTTAAGTGGGTTTGCTGTCCACCCTGATGTAATTGGGGTTGCGGCTACTACTAGCTTGGGGAAGAAAGCCGCTTATAGTAATTGGGGGAATATTTCTGTCTCAGCACCCAGTAGTAATGCTCCCCCCGGAGTTAGCTTAGAGCAGGGCTATGTATTCACTGCTCCAGTTTTGGTAAAAAATCCCGAAGGCTTAGGGGTCTTTACCGCCGATCGATTAGGGGCTGGGGGTTATAGCCCGACAGATTTTACCGATAGTTTTGGGGGAACTTCTAGTGCCTGCCCAGTGGTAGCAGGAGTAGCGGGTTTAATGCTTTCTGCTAACCCAGATATCACTGCTTCAGAGGTTCGAGAAATACTGCAACAAACGGCAGATAAGATTACAGACCCCGACCCAGATCCTCAGCTAGGAACCAAGCTAGGAAGTTATGATCAGAAGGGCTATTCTCAATGGTTTGGTTATGGCAAAGTTAATGCGGCTAAGGCCGTACAAGCAGCGATCGTTCGTAAAACCGCCCCTAGTCAAACTCCTAATCAAATAACTATCCAAGGCAGCAATACTACCCCTGTAAATATCCCCGATGATGACCCCAAGGGTGTAAGCTCCTTAATTAGAATTACTGAAGCAGGAACAGTTAAAGAAGTTTTAGTGACAGTAGAGCTTACCCATCAGTTTTTAGGAGATGTAGAAATTTATCTCCAATCTCCCGGTGGTCAGCAGCTTTTATTACAAAATCGGAGCTTAGGCAATCAAACCCAACTGCAAACTAGTTATTCTCTATTGGATACCCCCATCCTAAAAAAATTATTAAACCAGCCTATTACCGGCCTATGGCAATTAGTTGCGATCGACAATGCAGCCCTAGACACCGGAACCCTAAATAGCTGGCAATTACAAATTGGTATTTAGCTCCCTGTACCTCCTATACCTCTCTATATCTCCCTATATCTATTAAAAAATGTCTTCCTTTTCCCCTCCAGATTTTCTCCTTGGCTATTGGCAGGATGGTTTTGATCTTAAGACTCATCTAAAGGATTTTTTACAAATTGATACCCCTACTTTAGAAGCACGGCTCCAAGAAGGACAGGCTGCTTTGGCTCAGTTGGGTCGCCATGATTTTGATTGGACGAGAGCTACGGAGTTTTATCGAGATCAGGTAGGAGCCGCCCACTTATTTGACCTGGGGGCATGGCATCTAACTAGCCAAGATTATATTGGGGATACCCTGCAATTGACGGCAACTTTTGCCCAGGGTAGGGTGCTAGATTTTGGCGGAGGTATTGGAACTCATGCGATCGCTGCTGCTCTTTGCCCTCAAGTGGAGCAGGTAATTTATTGTGATATTAACCCCATGAATCAAGATTTTGTCGCTAAAAGAGTGGAAGATTTGGGTTTAGGTCATAAAATTCAATGTACTTTGAATGTGCCAGAAGACATTATTTTTGACACCGTAATTTGTTTTGATGTGTTGGAACACCTGCCGGATCCTAGCCAACAGTTATTAGAATTTCATAAATTACTCACTCCTACAGGGAAAGCGATCGTTAATTGGTATTTCTTTAAGGGACAAAATCAGGAATTTCCTTTTCACCTAGATGATCCTCAATTAATGTCTAAGTTTTT
>JANMHD010000580.1:0-12152 GCA_031374985.1 Coleofasciculaceae cyanobacterium OTE_70_metabat_329
AAGAGTACTGGGGCGGAGCAAAATTAGCACTCGAAGACTGCTCTAAATCTTGATGCAATGGTTGATTATTCTGGTTAGATGCCTTTTGAGGATAAGGGAGAAATTGAGAATTAGTCATGTACCTGAATTATTTAAAATCTGCTGCTTTATTTTTTAGTCCTCGAAGGTGGACTTTGCTCCTGTAGATGCGGTTTCAACCGCCTGCCCCTATCTTAGTACTACTGAAGGATAAATTTATTGATCGCCTCAGCAACCCCATCTTCTTCTACACTGGGGGCAACCCAATTAGCGATCGCTTTCACCTCCTCCGGGGCATCTCCCATAGCCACCCCAATTCCCGCATACTGAAGCATTTCCACATCATTAAAATTATCCCCAATAGTCATAACTTCCTCTGGGGTAATATGTAGAAGTTCTTTTACTAAATAATCTACTGCTAAACCTTTATTTACTAAAGGATGTGCCATTTCAAAAAAGGTAGCTACAGACTTAGTTAAATACAATTCCTCTGGGTGGTATAACTGTCGTACCTTGACCAGTAACTCATCAATTAATTTAGTATCTTCACTCAGGGCTAATATTTTTGTGGGAGCTTGATCTAATGCCGGGTCTAGGGTGACTCTCAAATCACCTACCGCATTGGGAGGAATGCCCGATCGCTGAGCATATTCTTTAGTATCACCAATAATCTCACGCACGTACAACTCGTCATTGATATAAAAATGGATCGAGAGCCGGGATTTGAATTCTGGTTTCTCTAGGTAATCCAATAGTTCAGCAGCAAGGGTTATGGGGACTGGTTGATGGAAATGCCGTTTGTTAGTAACAGTATCCTGAATCCATGCTCCTTGATAGGCAATTAGGGGCAGATCAGCTCCTACCTTTTCATGAAACCGAAGGGCAGAACGATACATCCGCCCGGTGGCGATCGCCACCAGCACCCCCTGAGCTTGGGCAGCTTTAATTGCTTCTAAAACAGGTTGCCGGACTTGATTAGATTGTCCAGCGATCGTGCCATCAATATCCAGAACTAATAGTTTAATGTCACTTTTCAGGTCATTCATGGGAAAGTCATTATGTAAATTCTCAGCCATTACCATACCACAGAGGATTATCCAGCTATGTTATGGAAACGTTATGAATTCCCTAGGATTGTTATATTAAGCACAATGGTGTGAATAAAAAAGAAGGTAAAGAAGCTAAAGGAAATTATTTTTTTCTAAACCATTACTAATACTTCTACAATTTTCTTCTATTCTCTACCTCTTCTTACCTCCCTTTAACTACTAACTGACCTATGCTTTCCCAGATAAAAGAATTAGCTGCTACCCTTGCTCCCCGTTTAATTGAAATTCGCCGCCATATCCATGCCCACCCGGAACTGAGCGGTCAAGAACAACAAACTGCCGCCTACGTTGCTGGGGTGCTTTCCTCCAGTGGGGTGAAGGTGCGGGAAGCGATCGGGAAAACTGGGGTAGTGGGGGAACTCGCTGGCCAAGGTATAGATAACCGGACTTTGGCAATTCGCACGGATATGGATGCCCTGCCAATTTTGGAAAAGACAGACCTAGATTTTGCTTCCCGGAATCCCGGAGTAATGCATGCCTGTGGTCATGATGTTCATACCACGGTTGGATTAGGAACAGCCATGGTTTTGGCACAGCTACAGGATGTTTTACCCGGCAAAATGAGGTTTTTGTTTCAACCAGCCGAGGAAATTGCCCAAGGAGCTAGTTGGATGGTGGCAGATGGGGTGATGCAGGATGTAGCGGGGGTTTTGGGAGTCCATGTATTTCCTTCGATTCCCGGAGGTTCCGTCGGCTTACGCTACGGGGCTTTGACAGCGGCAGCGGATGATCTGGAAATTATTATCAAGGGAGAATCAGGGCATGGAGCTAGACCCCATGAAGCGATCGATGCTATCTGGATTGCTGCCCAAGTAATTACGACCCTACAACAGGCCATTAGCCGGACTCAAAATCCCCTCAGACCAGTGGTTCTCACCATTGGTAAAATCATCGGCGGTCGAGCGCCCAATGTAATTGCTGATCAGGTGCAACTGGTGGGGACTGTCCGATCGCTCCATCCTGATACCCATGCTCACCTGCCTCAATGGATTGAAAATATTGTGCAGGGCATTTGTCAAACCTACGGTGCTACTTGTGTCGTGAACTACCAAAGGGGTGTGCCTTCGGTCCAAAATGATATTTTCTTAACTAATATTCTGGAAAGTGCAGCACGGGAGGCTTGGGGAAGCGATCGAGTCCAAATCCTCCTAGAACCTTCTTTAGGTGCCGAAGATTTCTCTATTTACTTAGACCATGCTCCGGGAACTATGTTTCGCCTAGGAGTTGGTTTTAGCGATCGTCCCAACTATCCGCTGCACCATCCCCAGTTTCAGGTAAATGAAAGTGCGATCGTCACTGGGGTAGTCACCCTTGCCTATGCTGCCTATAAGTATTGGCAACCGGGGGATTAAATTATGTTAGCGATCGATTGTGCGGACAAAATCAAAAATATGGTGTGCCAAATGAAGCTTACTACAGGGTAAAACTTGGAGTTGACGCTGGTGACGATCAATTAATACCGCCTGATTATAATCCCCAGCAAAACCGCTTTGGGGTTGATCTACCGGATTAGCGGCGATCGCATCTAACTTTTTTCGACGCAATTTTTCTTGGGCTGGGGTGATAATATCCCCTGTCTGGGCGGCAAAACCTACTAGTTTTTGGTGAGGTTGCTTACGATTTCCTAAGTCCGCCACAATATCTGCTACGGCTGACAGTTCTAGGGAAGAGTTTAATTTACTTTTAGGTAACTTATCGGCATAAATTTGGGCTGGCTTTAAGTCAGCTACTGCGGCGGCCATGATTGTAATATCCGCTTCTCCAAAGTAGTGCAGCATTTTGTGATGCATTTCCAAAGCAGTCACTACCGGGATCAACTCTAGCAGCGGCAAGGAGTCGAGCAAACTAGAGTCGATATTTCCCGCTACAAAAATCACCTCTGCTCCCCGATGGTAGGCAGCCAAGGCTAAGGCAACTCCCATTTTACCAGTGGCAGGATTGCCGAGGAATCTCACTGCATCCAGGTATTCCCGTGTGCTTCCCCCACTGATCAGAACTTTTTTGCCCCCTAGATCCCGCCGCCCTTGAGTATAAAGTAGAGAAGTAATATAACTATAAATTGCTTCTGGCTCCGCCATTCTCCCCTTACCTAAGCGATCGCAAGCCAAAAGACCAGAAGTTGGTTCTAGGGCATGGTAGCGATTCTCCTCGGAAGAGGCTTCGCCCCCATCTCCACAGATGTTTATCCAGTTCCGTTGCACCACCTGCTGTTCCCACATATCTGTATTCATAGCAGGTACTACAAGAATTGGACAGGTAGAAGCTAGAACGGTATTAGTAAGGAGATTATCTGCTAAACCATAAGCTAATTTACTTAGGGTATGGGCAGTGAGGGGGGCAATGACTAATAAATCTGCCCATTCAGCCAACTGGATATGGAGAGGCTGCTGATGTATAGGTTGCCAAAAATGTTCATCTAAAGCTACAGGGTAGCGACAGAGGGTAGTGATACTTAGGGGGGTAATAAACTCCCGTGCGGCCTCTGTCATGACTCCCCGCACCAATGCCCCGGCTTGGATTATTTGAGAAATTACCTCGCAGACCTTGTAGGCAGCAATACCACCAGTGATGCCCACGAGGATTTTTTTACCTTGCAACTCCATGATTTTTCCTTTGCAGTGGCCTAGATTTAGCTACTCAGCATTAGGGAGACGGCTAAATAAAGGTTTGGCAGTAGGATTTTCTAGAGCAATTACGAATTGTTCTAAGGCAAACTGGAGATGGGCTGTCGGATCTACAGCTACCCAGCCATTCTCCGTAACTACTCGCCATTCAAAGTGCAGATGAGCACCTGTAGAGTTACCAGTACTGCCAACTAAGCCAATGACTGTGCCTTGAGTAACTTCTTCACCAGGTTGGACAAGAATTTGGGACAAATGAGCGTAGAGGGATTCTTGGGTATTATTTTCATGGCGTAAGATAACTGTCAAACCATAACCCCCAAGGTAGTCGGCATTAGCAACTCTACCATCAGTAACAGCAATTACTGGGGTTCCTTGGTCAGCACCCAAGTCAGTTCCTGAGTGCATTCTATAGCCTCCAGAGATGGGGTGAACTCGCCAGCCAAAAATAGAGGTAATTACAGCCGGAATAGTTAAGGGAAACATGAAAGTTCCTCGGCCAGCACCGGGGCGACCTACAGGGCGATTCCGAGATAAAAAGTTGCTAGAGGTTTTATTAGATGTAGAATTACTGGCTAACTGGAAACCACCCTGGCTTACTTCCATGCCCAGTACACTAACGGGTTGAATGCCACTGGGAAAATTGGCAGCTGGGGGGGATGGCATAGCTAAAGGAGTGGAAGCTAGTTCGGTGACGGGGCAAATCTGATCGGGAACAGCACCATTGACCAAGACTTTGGCACAACCAGTCGATCTTTCATTAAGGACGATCGTATCTGGGCGGGATTCATTTAATTGGTTGGGACTAATATTAGGGCGATTATTTAGGCCATAGTCATTACTATCAGCAAAGTTATCTACAGGATTAAGTAGTACTGGCACTTCTTCCCTGGCGATCAAGGGACTAGGGCTATCCTGCATAGTTCTCAGAATTTGTTCACTGGCCATAGGAGCTTCAGGAACCGTCAAAACTGGAGCAGCTAACTGTTCGGGAGAGTTAACTATAGGAGATTCAGCGATCGGACTTTCTGGAACATTAATATCGGAACTATTTTCTAAGAGTTGTTTTGCCTGAGCATTGGCTCCCTGGAAAGGAATTGCTAGACTACTGCCTAGTAAACTGATCCCGCTGAGTAAGATAATTAATTTTTGTCTTAGATGACGTTTGTGGTGATTACTCTCCATACCAATAACTCTCTCCGAGATGATGGGCAAATTTATAGTTGCTTAATTTAGTCTGGGTTAACTAGGCTAGGTTAACTTGGGCTTAATCTTAAGCATTGTTACGATAACAAGACTAACATAAACCTTATAAGTTTCTGAAAATGAGTTTTGGGTATTTTTGGCGATCGCTAGTATCCCTCAATATCTTCAGAAAGCAATAAAGTTCAATTATAAAGATTCTCAGTAATTCAGGCGATCGTTTATCTAAGTATAAACAAATTCGATACAATAGATAATGAAGCGGAGACACAAAGTTTCCGTTCACTCCTCACACCACAGGCCGCCCGGACAGAGTTCGGGCGGTTTTCCTATCTCTTAATCACTGCCGTAGCTACAGTACCTTGCAGGTGTAGTAGAGACAGATAGTTACTGCCTGTTGTAGCGCACTGATAAGCAAGTTGCTGTAATTTGTATCTAAATGTATTATTACTAAGCTATTAGGGGTGGTTTTAGCTATGCTAGAATTGCGATACAATAAAAGACCGAAAATAAGCATATATATAAGGATTTTGAGGTAATGTCAGCAGCCGAACCAGTTACAGATTCCAGCTTTAAGCAAGAAGTGTTAGATAGCCCTACACCCGTACTAGTGGACTTTTGGGCACCTTGGTGCGGCCCCTGCCGCATGGTAGCTCCCGTGGTTGATGCCATTGCTAAACAGTATGAGGGTCAACTTAAGGTAGTAAAAATTAATACTGATGAAAATCCTAGTGTTGCCAGCCAGTATGGTATTCGTAGTATTCCTACCCTAATGATTTTCAAGGGTGGTCAAAGAGTAGATATGGTAGTGGGTGCAGTTCCGCAAACTAACCTCGCTACTACCATCGAAAAACATCTTTGAAGCTATCTAAATTAGTAAGTTACCGCAGTTTTCAGTTATGTGAAAATATGTGAAAACAGTCTTTATCTAGAGAACAGGGGGCTTAAGCCCCTTGTCTGTTATTTATGAATTAAAATTTACGAATTAAAGAAGTAAAACTAAAAAAGTACTGTATTTTGTCGCCACTGAGCATCTTGTTGCCGATCAGTGAGGATTTCTAAAATTCTAACTCCTTGAGTAGGTAATATTTGTAAGAGATTTTGTAATTGTAACCAAGAGGTAATTAGCTTATATTCAATCCCATAAGTTTCTGCTAACTTAGCAAAATCTACAGATTGGGGGGTAGCAAAATATTCTTCAAAAGGTGGTTCAAACTTGCTAATGGGCAGGTTCTCAAAAATACCCCCGCCATGATTATTAATTAAGATAATAGTTAAGTGTCCTTGAAGATTTTTAGTAATTAGAAAGCCATTTGTATCATGGAGTAAAGCTAAATCTCCTGTTAATAACACACTATTTTGATGGTTATAGGCTATACCCAAAGCTGTCGAGAGAGTGCCATCAATACCATTAGCTCCCCGACTGAAGTAGATTTGAGTCTGTCGATCGCTGGGTTTCCAAAAAGATTCTACATCTCGAATCGGCATACTGTTAGCAATAAATACGGGAGTTTTAGGGGGGAGGATTTGAGAAATTAACCAAGCAATTTTGGGTTCCCTTAACTCTTCGATCGCTTCCATAGTTATATCTATATTTTTTCTAGTTCTCTGCTCCAAATTTAGCCATAGCTTTAGATAGGAACTAGGTTGATTAGGAGGCAGTATTTCTAAGTTAGAGACTAATCCATGAATAGAAGTTAGTAAATGTTGACTAGAACCGTGCAAGGGATCAAAGTTATCATAATCTGGGGTAACAATCCATCGGGGCGCGGCAGTTTTTTCTAACCATTGGCGCAACTGCTTACTAGTAGGTAATTCCCCAATTTGAATCACAACTTCTGGGGTTAATTCTGCTAATAATTCTTGAGGACGTAAGAAAATATCGTAGGTAGAAATTAGGTAGGGATTTAGGCTGGCATAATTTCTGATGGGAGATAAACTTTCTCCTAATACAGGAAATTTTAAGGCTTGAGAGAGGATAGCAATCGATCGACAATAATCTTCGGCATCTTGAGTATTTCTCGGCTGGGCTAGTCCGGCAACTATTACACCTTTAGTATTATTTTTGATATTATTTTTGAGATAATCTTGCCATTGCTGAATAACTTCTGGGTAACTAGATCGTTGATTAGATGGGAAAAATTGTTGACAGTTGGTAAAGAAAATCTGAGGATTAATAATAGTCCGAAGTAATTCTGTAGCCGGTTGATTAATGGGGACTAGAGGTTCCCGGAAGGGAATATTTAGATGAACTACTCCCGGAGTGGGTAAGAGGGTAGTTTTATAGGCATGAATAATAGTATTACGTAAAGATTCTAGTTCTTTTATTACTAGAGAAGGAGTAACTAATTCTACATCCCAGTTAGGATAATTACCAAATATTTTTACTTGATCGATCGTTTGTCCTGCGTGGCAGTGGCGTAACTCTGGAGGACGATCGGCACTAAGAATTAAGAGAGGAATCTTACTTTCTTTTGCCTCAATAATTGCCGGAAAAAAGTTAGCTACTGCGGTTCCAGAAGTACAGATTAAAACTACTGGTTTATGGGTACTCTTAGCGATACCCAAGGCAAAAAAGGCAGCCGATCGCTCATCTAAAACTGGAATAGTTTCTATGCCCTGATGGCAAGCAAAAGCAACTGTTAAGGGAGCAGAACGAGAGCCGGGACAAATAATAGCTGTAGTTAAACCTAACTTGGATAAAGTCTCACTGATGATTGAAGTATAAAGAGTATTAACATTACGAAAATCTAGCATTAGTTAAATAATTTGGGGTATATTAGATTTTAAATTTTACGGTATAAAATCCTTTTCTGACACTGCTAAAGCCTGTAATAAAGGCTGGAATTTTAAGGTGATTTCTGCTAATTCTTGATCGGGATCAGACCCAGTTATAATTCCTGCTCCAGCATAAAGGGTGGCATGACAACCATGAATCAAGCAGGAACGAATTGCCACAATAAATTCACTATTTCCTCCAGAATCTATCCAACCAATAGGGGCAGCATACAAACCCCGATCAAATTGTTCATATTTCCTAATTTCTGCACTGACAATTTCTTGGGGAGTTCCAGCTACAGCAGGAGTAGGATGGAGTTTAGCAATAATTTCTAAAGGGTGTAAATTATGATCTAATGGAGCAAAAATGGGTGTCCATAGATGTTGAATATTTGATAGTTTTAATAATTGAGGGAAAGTTATTCTTTGAGGTTGGAGGTTTAGTTCCCGGAGGCTACGATCGATAAAATCTACTACGGTTTGATGTTCATTTCTCTCCTTAGAATTATTTAATAGAGCGTCACCTATTTTGTGATCTAAGGATAAATTACTATGCCTAGGAGCAGAGCCTGCTAAAGCATCAGTAACTAACTTTTGCTGTTTAATACTAATTAATCTTTCTGGACTAGCACCTAAAAAGGTAGAGCCTCTACCATTACTAATTGCAAAAGTATAACAATCTGGATATTGAGACCGGAGATTATGCAGAGATCTAACTACAGAAAGGGGATAGTTTGCTACTATTTCTCGTATCTGAGCGAGGACAATTTTTTGAAATTTACCTTGATTAATAGAATTAAGGGCAGAAATTACTGCTGATTTAAATTCCTGAGTATAGTTATCAATTTTTTGATTATTTTCCCCTACAGATAAGGATTGTATTGAGCCAAAATAGGTAGACTGGCAAAGATATATTATTTTATTAGCTTCTTTAACTAAGGAATCGACTAAATAGCTAATATTACTTTGATAAGTAATTCCTAAATTAGCAACTAACAAACAATACTCTGGTTGACGATGAATTTGCCATTTAGGGAGAAAAATAGTAGTAGAAGTAAAAGGAGAAGAACTATTTTCTACATCAGAAAAAAAGCTAAATCCACAAAAGAAATGGGTTCCTGCTCCCTGTAAATGTAGATCTCCAACACTTGTAGTCCGGCTCTGACATTGGCTAATAAATTCTTGAGATTTCTGGAATCGATTAACTAGATTAATATTACCAACACTCACGGCTCCGATGCCAGCGATCGCTTGTCCTTGACTTGGATTTTCTAGATAAAAATAATGTTGCTCAGGAGTGGTCAGCAACTCTAGGGCTAGGAGGGGATCGATCGCCGAAATTTTTTGAGAGATACTAACAAAATGTTGATGACCTGTTTCCCTAGATTTTTGTTGACCAGCTAACAAGAGTTGTGTTAAATATTCTTTATCCTGAAAAAGATTAATAGAGCATGGTGTGACTGACATGAAAATTGAGTTTTATTAAGAAATCTTGACATTTTAGAAAGGCTTGAGTTTTCGATCCCCATAGCTGACAGTATAATCTATCCCTAATATCCAATCTACCCTGTGTCTTGGGATTCATCAATACCCTAGAAATATATGACAACTAAATCTATTCCTATAATAGCCAATAAAACTAACTCTCAACTATGGATGGCGGCTATCAAACCTCCCATGTACACTGTGGCAATCATTCCTATCTCTGTAGGCACGGCCGCTGCTTTTAGCGAGACAGGAATTATTAATTGGCAAATTTTTATAACTTTTTTACTATCAGCAATTTTTATTATTGCTTGGGTAAATTCTAGTAATGATGTCTTTGATGCTGACACTGGAATTGATATTAATAAACATCACTCTTTAGTTAATTTAACTGGAAATAAACCCCTAATTTTCTGGTTAAGTAATTTATTTCTTGGTTTAGGGCTACTAGGAATTGGCTTAATTACTTACTGGCAACAAGACTGGATGGTGATTAAATTAATTTCCCTTGCTTGCTTTTTAGGTTATACCTACCAAGGACCTCCTTTTCGATTGGGCTATCAAGGTTTAGGCGAAATCCTTTGCTTTTTCACCTTTGGCCCTTTAGCCGTAAGTGCAGCTTATTATTCCCAAGCTCAAACTTGGTCTAGAAATGCCTTGACTCTTGGTGTAATTATTGGCATTACTACTAGTATTATTTTATTCTGTTCTCATTTTCATCAAGTTACAGATGATCTAGCAGCAGGGAAGCGATCGCCCGTTGTCCGCCTAGGTACGGAATGGGGGGCAAAATGGCTGGGATTCTCTTGTGTTGTGGTTTATGGACTTTCTTTAATATTTGTAGTCTTAGATATTCTGCCCTGGTCAGCCCTGGCAATTTTCCTTAGTTTGCCCTTGGCAATTCAACTTTATCGTCATGTTTGGCAATACCATAATCAGCCAGAAAAAATTAGCAATTCCAAATTTATTGCCGTGAACTTACATTTTTTTAGTGGCTTATTGTTAAGCTTGGGACTAATTATTAATAGACTATTTTAGCTTTAATTAATAATCAAGATTAAAGCAAAGAAAATAAATTTATTAAGGGCATAAGACCTTACGCCCCTACCTACACACTTTTCTGATTTGGGAACTACAGGCAAGGGGCTTAAACCTCTTTTTCTAAAGGAAAAGCCCGTCTTTACATAACTGAAAACTAATGTACAACCGTTAATTGTAGAATTTGTAGGAGTTAGGGACTTATGTCACTCCGATTTTTTGTTAGGGGAATCACAAAATATAACTCTAAGACTTAATTCTAAATTAATTTAATAGCCCGCAATCCAAATAATAAGACTAGTGCCACAGTGGTGGCGGCTCCAAGAAAACCAATGTAGGCGATCGCTCCAGAAAGTTCCATAATTATTAACCGTGACTTTTACTAAAGGTTTTTACTGAAAAATTACTATAGACTATTAAAGCATAGTCAAAGCATAATCAAAGTATTTAGGTGGTGCTAGAGAGACAAAGCTATGCCGGTTGGTACACCCTCTGGGGAAAAGTTATTACCCCAATCCTACTAACACGTACACTAAAGCGCAGATAAATTTATGGAAGTAGTGATCAAAGTAGAAATCCCCGACCAGAGCTATGATATTGCGATCGCTCCCCAAATTCTCGATCAAATTGGCAACCACCTCAGTCAACTTTCCCTAGGGCAAAAGCTAGGGCAGAAGGTCTTAGTAGTTTCTAATCCTGCTATCTTTCGTCTCTACGGTCAGCGAGTAACCGATTCTCTCCATCAAGCTGGATTCTTGACCTATAGCTGTATCCTCCCTGCTGGGGAAAGATACAAAAATCTTAATTCTATTCAAAAGATTTATCAGGTTGCCCTAGAAAATAAATTGGAGCGCTCTTCTACTATTCTTGCCCTTGGAGGTGGGGTGGTGGGAGATATGGCAGGATTTGCGGCGGCAACTTGGCTCCGGGGGATTAATTTTGTTCAAGTACCGACAACGCTTTTGGCCATGGTAGATGCGGCGATCGGCGGCAAAACTGGAGTTAATCATCCCCAAGGCAAAAACTTGATTGGGGCATTTTATCAACCCCGCTTAGTGTTGATTGATCCTGAAGTTTTAGCTAGTTTACCGAAGCGAGAATTAAGAGCAGCTATGGCAGAAGTAATTAAGTATGGAGTGATCTGGGATGAGGAGTTGTTTTATGACCTTGAAGGCTTACAACGTCTAGATATTTTACCGATCGAATTACTCCAAAGTATTATTATCCGTTCTTGCCAAGCAAAAGCAGATGTCGTAGGTAAAGATGAAAAAGAATCTGGTTTACGGGCAATCCTCAACTATGGTCATACCATTGGTCATGCGGTGGAGAGCCTAACGGGATATAAAGTAATTAATCACGGAGAAGGGGTGGCCCTCGGCATGGCAGCAGCAGGAGCGATCGCCGTCAAACTTAATCTCTGGCAAAACTCTTCCCAATATCGGCAGTTGGAACTCATCAAAAAAGTGGGACTACCCACAGCTTTACCCCCCGGTTTGGCAATTCCAGATATTATTGACTTACTGCAAAGTGATAAAAAAGTCAAAAATGGGCGGGTTAGATTTGTCCTCCCCACGGAGATCGGTACAGCTACAGTCACAGATCAAGTAGCACCAGAAGTTATTACCCAAGTACTAGAGGCTATGTACTCCTAACTTTTGGGGATTATAATTAATGTATCCCTGGCAATTCAAATAGGGCAGTCTAAATTTAGCAATTTATATGTGGCAAAAATTCCTTAAATCAACCTATCGCCGAGAACCAATTACTAGTTTTGTGATCACTATGGCGTTAATGGAATTAATGATTGGTGGTTTTGAACAGGAATGGTCACTGCTGGGTTTGGCCGGAGTAATGGTAGTAGGAGCAATTGTCATCCGCTATCGACAGGGGAATCGTCAAG
>JANMHD010000582.1:0-6273 GCA_031374985.1 Coleofasciculaceae cyanobacterium OTE_70_metabat_329
TTTTCCCTGATTTTGGTGCGCTGTAATTATGCCGACCTACGAGAAAAAATGTGGCAGAAACTCCAGCAACTAGCCCCCCAATCTTTAGATTATTTAATTCTTCAAGATAATCAAAATAATCTCTATCAAAGCATTCAAGAATTTATTGGTAATCGAGAGATTTACTGCCTACATATTTTTGGGATGGAAATGCTTGGAAATTTAGAGCAAATGCTGGTTTCTAGTAATCAAATGCGGGATGAATTTAACCAGACTTTTAATTTTCCGATCGTTCTCTGGATGACTGATGAAGTGTTACAAAAAATGACTAGATTAGCCGCAGATTTTAAGAGTTGGGCAGCGAGTGCTATTAAATTTAATCTAGAAAGTGAAGAGTTAGTTCTACTCTGGCAACGGGCGGCTGATCGCTTATTTAACCAAATTTTAGATGATCAAGTTGAAATTCCCCTATCAAATCAGGGTTTGAGTTTAGCTCAGAGCGATTACCCTAGCGTTGGGTCGCAAAATCACCTTAGCGTTGGGTCGCAATATCACCATCGTCAAGAATTAGAATCTGCCTTGGTAGATATAGAGGAGCGGGGATTTAAGCTAAGTCCAGCTTTGGCGGCAACTTGGCAGTTGATCCTTGGGCGAGAGGCAGAAGCAAAAAATCAATTTCCCAAAGCGATCGCCTGCTATAAGAAAAGTTTGAAGTTTTGGCGGCAGTCACCCAAGATAGAAGATTTTCCTGATGTCGATCTCCTTACCCCCCACATTTGCTTATACCTAGAAAGACAAGGAGTCCTTCTCCTCCACTTGGGTTTATGCTATACCAGACAAGCCCAACTTAGTACTACCCACAGCCCTCTTAGCTGGCAACAGGCACTGGCTTCATTTCAGTCTGGGGGATTGGTTTTCAAAGCTGCGGGACGACAAAAACTTGCCGCCCAATTGTTGATCTATCAAGGCCAAGTGTTGCAATCTCTCCAAAGTTGGCCAGAATTAACTAACCTAGCTACAGAGGCTTTACTGGTACAAGAGATTGTAGCCTCTCCTGGGTATCTTGCCCAAGTTTATGGCTTCTTAGCGATCGTCGCCTATTCTCAAAAAGATTGGGTGCAAGTAACAGCCTATGCTCAAGCTGCCCTAGGGACTTTAGAACGATATAACCTAGTTAATACTCATACTAGTTTTTATCTTTTGTTGTTAGCAAAATCCCAGCGGGTCACGGAGCAAAAACTTACAGCCCTAGCAACTCTAGAGCAAGCAAAGAATCAAATATTTTCTGGTGCTGAAAAAAATATCCAACAATCCTTCAGCACGGCTCAGGAACCATCTTGGCACTGGTTAGAAAACTATCTAGAAATCCTTGAGGAGTTGCGATCGCTTTATTGGGAAATGCACCAATACTTAGCTGCCTTTGAAATTAAACAACAACAATACTTAGTAGAGCAACAACACGGAATTAGAACTTTTATTGGAGCTAGCCCTCTGCCCCTGCGAATAAGTAATCGAGAAGCAACTCCTGTGGCTACTCCTTTGCTGGCTTCTACCAGAGAAATGGATGTAAAAGCAATTATTAATCGCTTAGTAAGAGCAGACCATAAACTAACTATTATTCATGGAGCTTCTGGGGTAGGCAAAACTTCCCTAATCAACGGCGGACTCTTCCCCGCTTTGCATCAGCGAATTATTGGGACACGAATTACTCTGCCCATTCTGCAAAGAAGCTATCGAGATTGGCATAGTAATTTATCCGCTCAAATCTTAGAAATAATTAGTCAAGAATCAGCACAATCATCTCAATTATTTGCTAGCCAAACTAACTTTCGGGAAACTAATTCTACTTTAATTGAATTAGTTGATTTAGTTAAGCAATCTATCCAATCTAACTTTTTAGTAGTATTAATCTTTGATCAATTTGAAGATTTTTTTACTACCTGTACTAGTTCAGAGGATAAGTGGGCTTTCTATGAATTTTTGGCTGCTTGTCTAGCAATTCCTTTTGTAAAAATTATTTTATCAATTCGTGAAGATGCTCTCCATCATTTGTTGGATTGCGATCGCTATATGAATCTAGAGGTAATTAATAATAATATTCTCGATCGAGAGATTCGCTACCAACTAGGAAATCTATCTCCGAGCCAAGCTAAGGAATTAATTCATAATCTGACTGCCCTCTCCCGTTTACAGTTGGAGCCGAGCTTGATTGAAGCCTTTGTCCAAGATTTAACTATAGATTCTGGAACAGTACGTTTGATTGAATTACAGGTATTAGGCTCTACTCTTCAAGCAGAAAAGATTACTACCCTCAAGGCCTATCAAAGTTTGGTACCTAATCCCCGCCTCGCATTAATTGAATTAAATCTTGATCGGATTATTACTGACTGCGGGACAGAAAATCAAGCTACAGCTTGGCAAATTCTTTTTAATCTTACAGATGATTCCCATAGTATCCGCCCTATAAAAACCTTTTCTGAACTATTAACCCTTGTGGCTCGCCAATCCTCTACAGCTCTGCCAGAACTTAGGATGATAGATAATAAACTAACGGAAGTAATAGTTGATCGGGCGACAAATGACTGGAGCGATATTGCTACGCAACGCTGGAGCGATCGGGCATTATGGACTTCTACTTCTGGATTAAAAATAGAGCTAATCCTAAAAATACTGGTCGGTTCTGGTTTAGTGATTAAAGTAGCTGAAATGTCTGTAGAAGGTTATCAATTAGCCTATGACTATTTGAGTGAGCCAATTCGCCAGAGATACCTGACAGATAGGCAATCTAGTATTACAACAAAACTTTTTCATCAAGCTCAGGAACTACGGATAATTCGACGGCAAAAAGTCCGAGCGATCAGCCTATCTTTGGCTATGGGAATTTTAGCAGTAACCTCAGTTTTCTTGGCTTGGACAGCAGAAAATCAACGTCGGATTGCGGAGATTTTTTCCCTCAATGCTCAACTCAGTGTCTTGAGTTCTTCTAGTGAAGCATTATTTGCCTCTGGTAAACAGTTTGATGCCCTCCTAGAAGCAGTCCGGGGTGGTAAACAACTCCAGACACAACAAACCCATTCCTCCATAAATCACTGGGGGATAACCTTGCCTCAGAGTGTAAGCCAGAGTCTAAATATGATATTACCCGGCAATACTAAAGCGATATTGCCAAGCAACGCTAATGCGATCACCGAGACAACTAGACTACAAGTTCTCATGACTCTTCAACAATCCCTTACTCAGATCAAAGAAAAAAATCGCTTAGAAGGGCATGTAGATATTATTACTCATCTAGTTTTCTCCCCTGATGGTAGGTTTATCGCTTCTGCAAGTCGAGATAAAACTATTAAAATCTGGAGTATTGATGGCAAAAATATTGCTACCCTAACTGGCCATGAAGATGTTATTGCCAGTCTTAGTTTTTCAGCCGATGGGCAATTTTTAGTCTCTGGTAGTTGGGATGGGACAGCCAAAATTTGGCGAATTACCCCCAGTCCTCAGCCCACTAATCCCGCATCGGTGCAAAATGAGAAATTATCCTCATCTCCTGATCCCTTAGTTATTTGGGAGTTAGTCACCACTATCCGAGCTGATGCTGGCAAGCTCTATGGGGTGGATTTTAGTCCCGATGGCACCCAGATTGTTCTAGCTACCCAAAATCAGAATCTCCAAATTTGGACAGTAGCCGGAAAATTATTAAAAAATTGGCAAGGGCACCAAAAGGAAGTAACCGGGGTGAGTTTTAGCCCCGATGGTCAAGCGATCGCCTCTAGCGGGGAGGATGGTTTAGTAAAAATTTGGTCAACTACAGGAGAATTACAACGTACCTTAGGGGGGCATCAAGGTAAGGTAAATTCGGTTAAATTTAGTGCGGATGGAACTTTAATTGCCACTACCGGGGACGATCGCACTATTAAACTGTGGGATCGGCAAGGAAATTTATTACAAAATCTCACAGGACACCAAGGCTGGGTGATGTATGCAGATTTTAGTGCTGATTCTCAATTTTTAGTATCTGCGGGGCGGGATGAACTACTGCGGCTCTGGAAGCGAGATGGGACTTTGGTGGATTCTTTCAAAGCCCATAGCGATCGGATTAATGCCGCAGTTTTTAGCCCCAAGGGAAATTTAATTGCCTCTGCTAGTGAAGATAAAACTGTCAAAATCTGGTCAATGCCGTCCTCGGATCAAACCTTCCGCGCCCATCAACAAGCGATCGGTGATGTTAAATTTTCACCCAATGGGCAACTAGTAGCAACAGCCAGCCATGATAATACGGTGAAGTTATGGCAAGTGACCAGGAATCAGGGACAACCAGCAAAGTTAGCTCTAAACTCTGTCCCCCTATTATTGGAGGGGCATAGCGATCGCCTAACCAGTCTTGCTTTTGCGGGGGATGGCTCTCTATTGGCCAGTGCTAGTCGAGATAAAACCGTGCGCCTCTGGAATCTTAGCCAAGATGGTCGGGGGATTGATAAACAAAAGGTTCCCTTAGTGATTCAGGAGTCAGACTGGATACTCCGGGTGGCTTTTAGTCCCGATTCTCAGGTGATTGCTACGGCGAGCCGTGATCACACAGTGAAACTTTGGGATCGTCAGGGCAAATTATTGCATACCTTGGAGGGGCATAGCGATCGAGTGAATACAGTCCTATTCTCCCCCGATGGCTTGTTAATTGCCTCTGCCAGTGATGACAAAACAGTAAAACTTTGGACAAAAGATGGTCAACTGCTTAAAACCTTGGAAGGACATCAGGGCTGGGTGTTAGATTTGGCCTTTAGTAATGATGGGGAATATCTTGCCAGTGCTGGTTATGATAACCGAGTAAATATTTGGTCACGGCAGGGGGAATTAACCAAAACTCTTAAAGGGGTGAGTGATAGTGTGGCACGGGTGAATTTTTTGGGTAATAATCAAATTATTAGCACCACTAGTTGGAATAACCAAATTCAACTATGGCGCCTAGATGATACGTTACTAAAAACCCTCAGCGGCCATGACGATCGCATCACTAGCCTTGATTGGTACCAAGATGGAGAGGCTCTGGTTACTGCCAGCCAAGATGGTAGTATTATCCTCTGGGATTTAAACTTGGAGAATCTTTTACAAAATAGCTGTGACTGGCTCCAAGATTACCTAAAAAATAATACCCAAGTGCGCCAGAGCGATCGTCAACTTTGTCAACCTTAAGGAGAATCTGCCATGTCTTTTGACGAACTATCCCCTCTATTTCAACAGTTAACCCAACAGCCTACGGCCCTTCTTGGTGGCATCTGCGCTGGGTTTCTGCGTTTGAAACTAACTGATGACCCGGTAAAAAGCTGGCTCGAACAGCAAATAGGAAGTCCGCTCATGCCTAGTACTGGTAATAGCTCCAATGGCAATGGTTCTCGGCCTCGATCGATCAGTATTGATTAATCTTTTCACCACTTTTTGTAGGTGAGAAACTTGCCATTCATGATTAGTTTTACTCGATCACCCTTGGGGTCTTCTTCTTTTTCAATATCTAAAGTGAAGTCGATCGCACTCATAATTCCGTCGCCAAACTTTTCTTGGATAATTTCCTTGATGGGCATTCCATACACCTGCATAATTTCATAAAAGCGATAAATTAGAGGATCTGTGGGGACGATCGGGCCTAAGCCTTTTACAGGATAAGCAGTTAATTCCTGCACTAGGCTGGGGGCTAGGTCTAATATTTCGATGATTTTCTTAGCCTCTTCAAGGGAAGCACTCGCCTGTCGATAGAACACTGCTGCAATCCACACCTCATCTCTGCCAAGAGTTTTCTCTAAATCCTGAAAACTTAAGCCCTGTTCCCGCTTGGCTTCTAACAATAGTTGAGTAATCTCAGGAATTTCTGACATAAATCAAGCCTCCGGGTTATAAATTTAGTAAAAGATATTGGAAAGTATCCGATTATTTGGTTAGTAGCTATGTAGTATTTACTTAAAGATGAATTTAGTTGCTAATTTCTCCAAGAAATACTAAATAAAAATCGAGTAAACACATGTCTAAGCTACATAGTACTGTCAGTAGCTGCCTAGGAGTAATTTTACTAGGAGGAGTATTATCTACTACCTCTAATATTCCTGCGACGGCCCAATCAATCATTCCTGCTAACGATGGTACAGGAACTAGAGTTAATGCTCAAGGTAATTTAGTAAATATTACTGGTGGTAGTTTTTCTAGGGATGGTGCAAATTTATTTCATAGCTTTCAACAGCTTAACGTCCCTACAGGCACTACCGCTAACTTTATTGCCAGTCCTAATATTCAAAATATTTTGGGTAGAGT
>JANMHD010000612.1:0-4787 GCA_031374985.1 Coleofasciculaceae cyanobacterium OTE_70_metabat_329
TTTGGGGTAGTGTGGGGTTCTATCTATGTATTTGTGGGGGCTACTTTGGGGGCGATCGCTGCTTTTCTGGTAGGGCGCTATCTCATCCGGGGTTGGGTGAGTCAGAAAATCGCTGATCATCAAAAATTTGTAGCGATCGATCAGGCAGTCACCGAGGAAGGCTTCAAGATTGTGCTGTTAACTCGCCTTTCACCAGTATTTCCTTTTAATCTACTCAACTATGCTTTTGGGGTGACAGGTGTTACTTTAAAAGACTACGCTTTGGGATCGATCGGCATGATTCCCGGTACGATCATGTACGTTTATATTGGTTCCCTTGCCGGAGATATTGCCAAAATTGGCACAGCAAGCCAACCCACAGATTCAATAATTCAATGGATCATTAATGTCACGGGTCTAATTGCCACGATCGCTGTCACAGTCTTCATCACCCGCCTTGCCACCAAAGCTTTAAGCACAAAAATTAATGAATAATAAATCTCTACCTAGCCCCACGGCCACCCTTTCTCTGCAACAACGTCGATCAGCTTTAGCGAGTACCCAAAAACAAATTGATCTAGTTAAGGAGGTAGACCTATCTCATCTGCCAGAAGAGGGGGATTTTGATGCTACTCTCAAAAATCATGGTTGGGAACAATTCACCCCCGCTAAGTTAGAAATTTTTCAGATTAACTTGGGTAAGCTTTGTAATATGACCTGTCATCATTGCCATGTGGATGCCGGGCCCGATCGCAAAGAAATGATGGATCGCGCTACCATTGATGCTTGTCTTCAAGCCCTCGATCGTACCGAAGCTCATACCGTAGATATTACTGGTGGAGCCCCGGAGTTAAATTCTAATTTTCGCTATTTGGTAGAGCAGTGTAGGATTCGAGGGAAGCATGTGATCGATCGCTGCAACTTGACTGTCCTGCTATTGCCAACCATGACTGACTTACCAGAATGGCTCGGTTCCCGGGGTGTAGAAATAGTTTGTTCCCTGCCCCATTTCCGGCAGCCTAATACCGATAACCAAAGGGGAGATGGGACTTTTGAGCAATCTATTCAGGCTTTAACTCGTCTCAATACTGTGGGCTATGGTCAGGGCAACCCCCAAAAGCAACTTACCCTAGTCAGCAACCCACCGGGAGCTTCTCTTTCTTGCAATCAAGCAGCACTCCTAGAAAAAATGTGGAAGGAGAGTTTACTAGCAGAGCATAATATTACCTTCGATCGCTTAATAGCTATTAATAATATGCCCATTTCTCGTCATCTAGAATGGTTAAAAGAATCTGGGGAACTACAGGCTTATCTAGAATTATTAGTTAACTCTTTTAATCCAGAAACTATTTCTGGACTCATGTGCCGTAATACTATTTCCGTATCTTGGGATGGACGCTTATTTGATTGCGATTTCAACCAAATGTTAGACCTAGAAATTTTTCCATCAGCTACTCAGGGGCTAAACATTAGAGATTTTGATCCAGAACTTTTAGCACAACGGCAAATTATTACTGGTCGCCATTGCTTTGGTTGTACTGCGGGTAAAGGGAGCTCCTGTAGTGGGGCGATCGCTTAAATAGTAACTTTAATTACTGATTAAAAGATAATAAATTATTAGGAGAGTCCATGAATATAATGAATGCAATGACAACTCAACAAGCCAGCCAAGATTTAGATAATTTGATCAATCAAGTTATTACAGATGTGCAACCAACAATTCTCTGTAGTGAAAATGGTAATAAAGCCGTTTTAATTTCCTTAGATGAATTTTCGGCATGGCAAGAAACAGTATATTTATTATCAAACCCTGTTAATGCTAATCGTCTTCTTAGCTCAATTCAATCGGCACAGTCAGGTCAGATTTTTGAGAAGGATTTAGTTGAAGAATGAAAATTACATTTACAAAAGTTGGTTGGGAAGATTACTTATGGTTTCAAGAAAATGATAAAAGACTCTTAAAACAAATTAATCTCTTGATCAAAGAAATTCAAAGAAATCCTTTTGAAGGCGTTGGTAAACCAGAAATATTGAAAGCTAATCTATCAGGATATTACTCAAGACGTATTAATAGTGAACATCGATTAATTTATAACTTATTAGATGACAGCATAGTTATTATAGCTTGTCGATTTCACTATCAAGATTGATTAATAGAGTTTAGATTAACTAAAGTACTGCTAATTTATCAATAACTCAGGAGAGACTTCTGGAAGACATTGAAATCCCGGTTTTGCAAAATAATATCCCTGAAATAATTCAATCCCAAAATCCTCCAAAGTCCTTAATTCCTCATAGGTTTCTACACCTTCAGCAATGATTGTAATTGATAATTCCTTGCATACTTGAACAATACCTTTGACGATCGCTTTTCGATTACGATCATGATCAATATCTCGAATTAGAGCCATATCTAACTTGATAATATCAGTCTGAATTTCTGCCAAAAGATTCAAACCTGAATAACCAGCCCCAAAATCATCAATCGCCGTCTTAAAACCCTTTGCTTTGTAGTATTCCACAATTTCCCGCACATGAGTTTTATCTTCTATTTTTTCTCCTTCTGTAATCTCAAAAATAATTTTCTCTATAGGAAAACCAAAGGTTTCGGCCGCATCAAGGGTAGTCCGAATACACGATTCAGGACGATAGACTGCATTGGGTAAAAAGTTAATACTTAAAAATGATTGCATCCCTAACTCAGCGGCTAATTTAATTGCTTTGGTGCGGCAGCTTTGGTCAAATCGGTAGCGATTAGTATCATTGACCTGTTCAAATATTTGAGCAGCAGGTTCTTGATTTAAACCCCGTACCAATGCTTCATAGGCAAAAATCGTTTGATTAGTAATATTAACGATCGGTTGAAATGCCATTGTAAAATCAAAGCCTAGACCTGCACCACTAGCGCATTCTATACAGCCAAGTTTTCTATAGTCTTGTTGAGTTTTCATATTATTGAATTTCTATTAAAGGTCGAGGTTAAAAATTGATCTAACAAAAACTTAAGAAAAATACTTATTAGTTATCATCTTAGCTTTTCCAACTCTGTCCATCAACTTTACCTGAGAGAAGTACCCATGCTCCGGATATCTTCCCTAAAAATATAGACACAAAAAAGGCTCTCTACCGAAGTAAAAAGCCTCCGCAAATATTAGTAATTCAAAATTACCTTTGAAAATTAATCAAGATCAGGCATGGATAGTACTGCTTCTGTATCTCGATCGATCCCTTTTTCAAAACCAGCTACTGCGGCTCTAGCCCGACCAGCATGCCATAGGTGACCGATAAAGAAGAAGAAACCCATGACAAAGTGGAAAGATGCCAACCAAGCTCTAGGAGAAACGTAGTTGAAAGAGTTAATTTCGGTAGCTACACCACCCACAGAGTTCAAAGAACCCAAAGGTGCATGGGTCATATACTCAGCCGCCCGACGAGCTTGCCAAGGCTGAATATCATTATTAATTTTGCTGAGATCTAAACCATTAGGACCCCGGAGAGGTTCTAACCAAGGACCTTGGAAATCCCAAAAACGCATAGTTTCACCACCAAAGATAATTTCTCCAGTAGGCGATCGCATCAAGTACTTACCCAAACCAGTAGGACCTTGAGCAGAACCCACATTTGCCCCTAAGCGTTGGTCACGAATCAAGAAGGTCAAAGCTTGAGCTTGAGATGCTTCAGGACCAGTTGGACCATAGAACTCACTAGGATAAGCAGTGTTATTAAACCAAACGAAACAAGCAGCAATCCAGCCCATCAAAGCCAAAGCACCTAGACTATAGGAAAGATAAGCTTCCCCAGACCATATCAATGCCCGACGCGCCCAAGCAAAAGGCTTAGTTGCAATGTGCCAAATTCCGCCACCAATACAAATAAAACCAACCCAGATGTGTCCACCAATCAAATCTTCCATGTTATTGACACTGACAATCCAGCCGTCGCCCCCAAAGGGAGACTTAATCAGATAACCAAAGATGATTAAAGGATTCAAGGTAGGGTTAGTAATCACCCGCACATCACCACCACCAGGTGCCCAAGTATCATACACACCACCAAAGAACATGGCTTTGAATACCAATAGCAACGCACCTATACCCAAAAGAATTAGGTGATAACCGATGATATTGGTCATCTGATTTTTATCTTTCCAGTCATAGCCGAAGAAAGAAGAATAATCTTCTAAGACTTCTGGTCCACGAATGGCATGGTAGATACCACCAAAACCTAGAACCGCTGAAGAAATTAAGTGCAACACACCAACCACAAAGTACGGGAAGGTATCTACAACTTCACCACCAGCGCCCACACCCCAACCAAGGGTGGCAATGTGAGGGATGAGAATTAGTCCTTGCTCATACATGGGCTTTTCCGGTACAAAGTGAGCCACTTCAAACAAAGTCATGGCTCCAGCCCAGAATACAATTAGACCAGCATGGGCAACATGGGCGCCCAGCAGTTTACCAGATAGATTAATTAGTCGAGCATTACCAGCCCACCAAGCAAACCCAGAGGATTCTTGGTCCCGGCCGCTGGCAATGACAGAATTATCAAAGGTTGTTGTCACAGGGGAAAACCTCTTAATTTTTTATTACGTATTGAGGGCGTAGCGTATTGGGGATTTTATCTTACCAATACTCTTGAATTTACAGTTAGAGAGGATTAGTTACAGAGCATTACCACGAGGTAAAACTTCTTCAGGAAACTCAAAATTCTCATGAGGCTGATCCTGAGGAGCCATCCAAGCCCGGATACCTTCATTCAGGAGAATATTCTTGGTGTAGAATGTCTCAAATTCAGGGTCTTCCGCA
>JANMHD010000616.1:0-1911 GCA_031374985.1 Coleofasciculaceae cyanobacterium OTE_70_metabat_329
GTACCACTAATTTCCCGTGGCTATATTTTGCGAGATGACCAAGGTAATCCCATCAGAATTTCTGGAACTAATACGGATTTGACTGAACTCAAACAGGCAGAGCAAAAACTCCTCCAACTTAATCAAGAATTAGAAATTAAAGTCTCAGAACGTACCCAAGAACTTTCTCAAGTTAGCAGTCTCCAACAGGCAATCCTCAATGGGGCTGATTATTCTATTATTTCCACTGATATTAACTGGATCATTCAGACCTTTAATGTATCGGCAGAAAAAATGCTGGGTTATGAGGCCGCCGAGGTCATTGGCAAACTTACCCCGGAAATCATCCACGATCGCCAAGAGGTGATCGATCGAGCCGCTGCCCTGTCGGCTGAACTAGGGCAAGATATCCCGCCGGGTTTTGAAGTTTTAGTTGCTCAAGCCCGTCAAGGAATAATCAGTGAAGCAGAATGGACTTATATTCGTAAAGATGGTTCTCGGTTTCCAGTATCCTTATCAGTTACGACTCTCAAGAATGATCAGCAGGAGATCATCGGCTTTTTAGGAATTGCTCAGGATATCAGCGAACGGCAAACCGCCTTACAGGAACGCAGACGAGCCGAGGTAGAACTACAAAAACTCTCAGAGCGCTTGGCAATATCTCTCAAATCTGGGGCGATCGGTTGCTGGGAATGGGATATCACCCAAAATACTATTCTTTGGGATGAGCGGATGTATGAACTGTACGGGGTGACAAAAGCTAATGATGACTCTTTAGTCTACGATATTTGGGCAAAGGGACTGCATCCTGACGATCGACTCTCTACAGAAACTTTACTCCATCAAGCTACTCTAGGGCAGGCAGAATATGACACTGAATTTCGGGTTGTGCATCCCAATGGCAGTATCCGCTTCATCAAAGCCTATGGGGTATTAGTTAAAAATCGCCAAGGAACTCTCCAGAGCATGACGGGGATTAATTTTGATATTACCGATCGCAAACTGGTAGAGCAGGAAAATCAACATTTGCGAGAAAGATTGCAATTTATCATGGCTACCAGCCCGGCAGTCAATTTTATCTGTAGAGCCGAGGGGAACTACGGAGTAACCTTTATCAGTGAAAATGTCTATGAAGTAACGGGTTATACTGCCGCCGAATTTTTGGCAGAGCCTAGTTTCTGGATAGACCGTATTCATCCAAAGGATAAAGATCAAATACTTGCTGAGCTTCCTCAACTATTTGAGCGGGGCTACCATTCCCATGAATATCGATTTCGGGATCAGGATGGTTACTGTCTATGGATTAGAAATGAATTACGCCTAGTGCGGGATGAACAGGGCAACCCTAAGGAAATTGTCGGATATTTTGCGGATATTACCGATCGCAAGGAAACAGAACTAAAACTCCAACAACAGGCAAAGCAGGAACGCCTACTGGGAGCTATCACTCAACAAATGCGATCGTTCTTGAATTTGCAAGATATTCTCAAGGCTACGATCAATGAACTACTTCAGGTTTTAGATTCAGATCGCGTCTTTATCTATCGATTGTTTCTAGATGGTACAGGTGCTGCCATTGCAGAAGCAGTATCTCCAGAATTTCTTTCTGTCTTAAATGTCACTTTTCCAGAAGAGATTTTTCTAGCAGATAGGGATGATCGCTATAGTCAGGGCAAGGTGTCTATTCTTACCGATCGTGAAGATCCAAACCAGCTTAGATCGCCGACGGTAGTAGAATTTCTCACCAAAATTCAGGTCAGAGCGAGATTGGTTGTACCTATTATTCAAAATCAAACCCTCTGGGGACTGCTGATTGCCCATCAATGCGATTGCCCCCGCTCTTGGCAAGAATGGGAAATTAATTTACTAAAGCAAGTTACCAACCAATTAGCGATCGCTATTCAACAAGTAAGTCTATTTGAACAACTCCAG
>JANMHD010000624.1:0-13133 GCA_031374985.1 Coleofasciculaceae cyanobacterium OTE_70_metabat_329
TAATCTACAAATTAGCTATGGATGGCATGGATATTAAAAATGGCTTTATTGGGGCGATCGGCAACACTCCCTTAATTCGCTTAAATAGTTTTAGCGAAGAGACTGGCTGCGAGATTCTGGGAAAGGCGGAATTTCTTAACCCCGGTGGTTCTGTCAAAGACCGGGCAGCCCTATATATTATCCAAGATGCTGAAAAAAGAGGTTTACTTAAACCCGGTGGCACAGTAGTAGAAGGCACTGCGGGCAATACGGGGATTGGTTTAGCCCATATTTGCAATGCTAAGGGCTATAAATGCTTAATCGTGATCCCGGATACTCAATCCCAAGAAAAAATTGATGCCCTGCGGACTCTAGGTGCTGAGGTGCGGACAGTTCCGGCGGTTCCCTACAAAGACCCCAATAACTATGTCAAACTTTCTGGCAGATTAGCAGCAGAAATCCCCAATGCTATCTGGGCAAACCAGTTTGATAATTTGGCCAACCGTCAGGCACACTACGAAACTACAGCCCCAGAAATTTGGCAACAAACTGGTGGAAAAGTTGATGCTTGGGTTTCGGCTACGGGGACTGGGGGAACTTTTGCTGGGGTAGCTATGTACCTGAAGGAAAAAAATCCTCAGATTAAAAATGTCTTGGCTGACCCACTGGGTAGTGGTTTGTATAGTTATGTAAAAACTGGAGAACCCAGCAGTGAAGGCAGTTCCATTACCGAGGGGATTGGTAATAGTAGAGTTACGGCTAATATGGAAGATGTACCGATCGATGATGCTTTACGAGTCACAGACCAAGAAGCCGTGCGGGTAGTTTATCAACTCTTGAGGAAAGATGGCTTATTTATGGGAGGTTCTGTAGGCATTAATGTGGCGGGAGCGATCGCTGTGGCAAAACAACTAGGAGCAGGGCATACGATCGTGACTGTTCTTTGTGACGGGGGCGCTCGCTATCAATCTCGCCTATTTAACCCAGAGTGGTTAGCCACCAAGGGGTTATTTATTCCTGAAAGCTAACTTCAGATCAAATAGATAGTGACTCTAAATCTCGGTAGCCATTAATAATACGGATAAGATTTTGATAACAAGGGGCTTAAGCCCCTTGTCTGTCCTAGGCATAATGGCAAGCTCTATATGTTTCTTGATCTAACCACCCCCAACGATCGTCACCACTTCAATTTTGTCCCCAGAGTTAACCATCGTCTCTGACCAGAATTGTCGATGGAGGATTTGGCCATTATATTCCACCGCAATTAGTCGGAGGTTAAAACCTAGGGATTCCAGCAGAATAGGTAGAGCTTGGGGAACACAGAAGCGAGGTTCGCCGTTGATTTGTAGATTAATATTAGTCGCATTCATAATTTTTCGAGATTTTTCATGGTCTGCCAACGGGTAATCTGAGAAAGAAAAAATTGGGTAGTTAAGGTGGGCTGCTCCGAATCCATCAAAGAACGGACTACGGCTAGGCGATCGGCTCCGGCGTTCAGGACATCGCTAAAATTGCTGGTATCAATTCCCCCGATCGCAAACCACGGCACCGTAGCATGGGCTGCTGCATAGCGGATATATTCCAAGCCAGCAGCAGATTTTCCCGGTTTGGTTGGGGTTTCATGGACAGGCCCCACTCCAATGTAATCTACCTTAGAGGCGATCGCTCGCTGCATTTCTTGGGGATTGGTAGTAGATTGTCCAATAATTCTGTGGGAACCCAGAAGCTGCCGCACAAATTCCACAGGTAAATCCTGTTGGCCTAGATGCACTCCATCAGCATCTACAGCCAGAGCTAAGTCGGGGCGATCGTTGACAATAAACAATGCCCCGTAATGATGGCAAAGGCGACAAAGTTTTTGGGCAGTGGTAAATTTTACCCCATCATCAGCATTTTTCTCCCGATATTGAACGATCGGCAATCCCCCTTGAAGAGCAGATTCCACCACCGACATTAGGTCATCTCGACTAGAAGTAACTAGATAAAGATGCGCCTTGGCTAATTGTTGTTGGCGCTGACTGGTGAGCAAAGTACTTTCTAGGGTGTAGATTTGGTAGCGTATTTGCTTTACTCCCTGAGCCATTTGGGAATTGTAGAGCTTGCTATATTCTTCTAGAACCCTAAGAGCCTCTTGGATACGGCAGAAATTAGCTTGGAGGATAGCTCCCACATTTTCTCTAGTTTCCTCTTGAACATGGGTCAACTCAGTCCCCGGATCCTTAGGTGTATCACGGGCAGCCCGGAGTTCACTGCTGTGCCAACCGGCCAAGCTTTGGCGCAGATCCTTGCAAACTGCTGCCATGACTCCATCCTGCAAACCTAAGCGATACCAATCCTCAATTACTCGAAGGCCTTCTCTAGCTCGATCGAGGTTAGCATCAAGAATCCGATAGACCGCCAAGGTTGAGTTGTCAGGGAAAATTCCTAGTTCTTTTTGTTCTGCCATACATTCATTTTATATTAGTATTTCCCTCCCTTTTGTTGGCTTTGCTTTCTCGTTAGAGTAGGGGGGCTAGAGGGATCAAAGTTCAATAGTCGATCAGCAGTCTAGTATTACCTTTGAGGTTCAGTTGATAACCATGTCAGCTTTGCGCCCTTAACTTTCTATTTGTTTACTTTGGCGCTTGTCCATAGTTACATAACTTTGCTCGTGTAACCCGGTATAAACTTGGGTCGGGCGATAGATTCGATTTGCCTCTAATTGTTCCTTCCAGTGGGCTAACCAGCCGGCAACTCTAGCGATCGCAAATACTGGCGTAAATAGATCTGTGGGAATCCCCATTTTTCGGTACACCAGCCCTGAATAAAAATCTACATTGGGGTAAATTCCCTTATGAGCGAGTTTTTCCTCCACAGCTTTTTCTAGCTCTACGGCAATATCATAATAATCATCATGGCCAAACTTTTGGAATAACTGCTCCGCTAAATTTTGCAAAATAGTTGCCCTAGGATCTTTAACTTTATACACCCGATGACCAAAGCCCATGATCTTAATTTTTTTCTCTAGGGCATTTTCTAGCCAAGGGCGGGCATTTTCTACAGAGCCAATTTCTTCCAACATCGTAATCACCTCTTCATTAGCTCCTCCGTGGAGGGGGCCAGCAAGAGTTCCCACAGCTGAGGCAATCACAGCATAGGGATCCGTCAAGGTGGAGGCTGTCACCCTAGCACTAAAAGTAGAAGCATTCATGGTGTGTTCGGCGTGGAGAACTAGACAAATATCCAGAATTCTTGCAGCTAGAGGGTCAGGCTCTCTCTCATTTAGCATATAAAGAAAATTTGCAGCATAGCGTAAATCATCCCTAGGCTGTACTGGGTCATTTCCCTTCCGCATCAATTGAAAAGCTGCTACCATCGTCGGGATTTTGGCAAGGAGCCGGACTACGGCCTTACGAACATAAACAGGGTCTTCTAATTCCCTTTTGGAATAAAACAAGCCCAGAGCGGCTGCCGATGCTTGGAGGGCATCCATCGGATGTCCGGTTTCTGGAAAACATTTCATCATATCCCGGATACGGTATTTAATCCGGCGGTGATAACGGATCTCAGCTTCAAATTCTTCTAGCTCTGCCTTAGTGGGTAAGTAACCCCATATCAATAGATAAGACATTTCTACAAAGCCACTTTTTGCTGCGAGTTCTTCAATAGGAATCCCCCGATACTCTAGAATTCCTTTCTGACCATCGACAAAACTAACACTAGATTGAGCGGCTGGAACGCCTTCTAGACCGGGTTTGTACTCGCAAGCAGTCATAGTTGCTACCTTGGGCTGGGTTATTTACTATGGCTAATCTACCCAGATCAGCCTTAAGAGTTAACTATTTTACCAAATCCCTGATAGAAAAAATAGTTCCTGAGAAATGCCGATCTTTGTAAATTTTTGTTAAGAAGAGTTAACAATCGGTTACTTCTGGCCGATTAGGCAAATCCTTAGCTGGTGGGAAATACCTCCAGTAATGACGGGGATCATTGACAATACTCTGATTCTCTCATTTTTCTCCCTACTGATCCCCAAAGTAAAAACTTCATGATATGGTGTTGCAGTTCGATGACTAATTACTAACACGAAGCAAGTACGACTTAGCTCAAGGAAAAACATTATTTCCTGAGCAGTATTAACCTTGATAAGTGAATTTTATGAAACAAAAAATCTTAATCAGCTTAACTGGGGCTATTCTTTCCAGTTCTTTGGCTAGTAATGCTGCTTTAGGTAGTACTATTTTTTCTGGCGATACCCAGACTGCCTCTGTCCAGAATTCTCGGAAGCTACCTGAAAAGCTCTCAGATTCTAGAACAAATCCCATCTTTAGGGCGGCTACTCCAGCCTTACCTAGCAATATTGCTCCTAAACCCCAAAATCTCCTAAGTAGTAAGCCTGAATCTACTTCAGAATTATTACCTAATGGAAATAGTGCAATTAGTGAGAACAATGAAAACGTAGCTGCGGCTATAGTTAACTCAGAACCTCCAAATCTTCCAGCATCTTTTGCTGATACGACTAGTAATCCGGGTATTAATCCCAGCATGGAAGTAGCAGTTAACCCTTATATAGTTCCAGAGGTAATTCCAGAAGTGGTTCCTGCTCCGACTCGGACTCCTTTTCAACGGGGAGAGGCTTCCTGGTATGGTCCCGGTTTTGATGGCAACTATAGTGCAAATGGGGAAATTTTCAACCGCTATGCTATGACCGCCGCCCATCCTAATTTACCTTTTGGGACACGGGTGTTGGTGACAAATAGGAATAATGGTCGATCGGTTGTAGTGCGAATCAACGATCGAGGGCCTTTCTCTGGGGGTAGGGTTATTGACCTTTCCCAAGGTGCTGCTGCTTCGATCGGCATGATTGAAAGTGGTGTGGCTGATGTCCAAATAGATATTATTCAACCCTAGATTTAATCTTAGATAATTCTTCTAAGATTGACCAGAATTGAATAGGCTTCATATCGAACTCAGGTTATTTTGACTGGGGTTCGATTTTTTTTGCCCTTAGCTTGGGAACTACTCTTCGATCGCTCTCCCAAAAATTTCTAAACCTACGTTGCATAAATACTCACTACCCCAACGATATTTCTCTTGTAAGGCGTTAGTTACTTTACCTACTGTTAGGGTGATAGTAACTATATCTTAGCGCAAAGAAAAGGAGGTTGAAATTGTCTTTAGACAAAAAAATGCTGCCTCCTTGGAAGCAACACTAAATAACAATGGTACAAGTCTATGTCTAAACTTTCAAAAGTTCAAGTTCTTTTGGCAATTTTGCTCATTTTTTCTGGTATTGGCTCTTATGCTAATGCCGCAAGTGAGACTGGCAATCTCAAAACTGTGGATAATTCAGGCAAGTGTTACACATCGAAAGGGTGGGAGATTCCTTGCCCTCAATAATTAACTAACTCTAGCGATCGCCTGTCCTGTCAATGTTCTATCGTTAATCTTAGACTGGCCATCTACAACAATTCAACGATTAATTAGTAATAGGTAGGCGATCGCTCTTTCTTTATCTTCACTAAAGAAGTATTGATTCCGGAAAATCATCTACTACAGTAAGTAACTTTATCACAAATCACTACCGAAGAGCTAAGAGGTATAGATTATGGTACTTAATCCTCAATCAGAAGCCATCGTTGAAGAAGTAATTCAGCCCAATCGTCGTGGCAGAGTTTATTACCAAGCAGGGTATTGGCCTGCAAGATGTCGGAGACCCATTACCCTAGAAGAAGGAACTATTTGTTCGGTTGTGAATATAGAAGGAATCACTTTGATTGTAGAACCGACTCCGCTTTAGTTAAATTTGTCCCCATTCTCTAAAAGTATTTCCTGCCATTGATAAATAATTTGCCTTAAGACTTTTATCTCTGGTGTTGTAGTTGTCAGTTTGCCTCGGAGGATATTTAATTCTTGGAGTGCTGGCATTAATAACCCTGAATTTATAACTACATTATTTTCTTGCTGGGAGTAGGTTGCTATTTTATTTTTAATTAGTAATAGTTCCTGAAGTTGACCTATAAATTCTAACTCTAAGGAATTAGTTAGCTCTAGGTTTGGATGGGGGGTAAAAGCGACTATAAAATCAGCTAGTTTTTGATATTTCAGAAATTCCTGAATTAAATGAAAAGCATAGTTAACTTCCTGACCACCGGGATAGGGCAATTCAGGAAGTACTAAATCTGATTCTCTAAGGGCTGATAACTGATAATTGATAATTGATAACTGTCTACTGAACTGACTCAGGGGAGTATTTTTACGTTGTCGCTGCCCATAAGTTAAGAACCAAATAAAGCGATCGCTGAAACTATTTAGACTATCAGTACTTATATTTACCCAAGTGTGTCCCAATTCTCCTAATAAAACTGTGCTTTGATTAGGTAACAATTGCCAATCTTGTTGACTAACTGGGGGATAGAAATATTGATTTAAGGCAGGGTTTTCTAGCCAATTGTAGAAGATTTTTAGGGGTGAGGGATGACGATCGCAGCTGCGGTTGCCGCAATCGAGATACTGGACTAATGCCCGTTGGGCGATCGCTCTTTGCCAAGGATTGATCATTACTTGTAAGCATTTTTCTAAACCCGTACTAGAGTCGATCGAATCTAGCTGGAGTTGTCTTTGCAACCAGAAACCAGCACCGGGCAGGGGTAAAACTAGCAATTCATCCCAGAGAATCGGATGATCTTTTCCTTGTTTGCCAAGTATCAGAGTAACCACACTCCAAAGAAACTCCAAGGCATAAATGGGCAGGCGCAAAGCCCCCACTGCTACCATGAGGTTAAACCAAATCCCGATTGTCTTGAAGGTATTAACTGCTGGCAGGACTCGTCCCCGGATGCTGATGGCAGCAGTGAAGAGAACGATCGTAATCACTGCCCCGGCAAAGGCAATCACTAGAGTGAAAAATAAACTACTAAATACTCCTATAGCTCGGCGACCGCTCAAACCACTGGCAGCACCTAGGGTTAAGCCTAGGGTCATCCCCAAGAAAATATAAAGGACTAAAACTAGAGCTTCAGCACTAAATTGCTCCTTGAAACTAGGGTTGTTGCGGAAACGATCGATCACTATCAAAGCCCCAGAGAGCAGAATACTATTGCTACAGGTAATTAATAAACTTGCCCCAAAAGTTCCCAATCCTCCAGCGATAATTAATCCTAGAACTAGGAAAATCCCCATCGCTGCGATCGCTGTCATGGCTGCTAAACTGGCACAACTAGCAAAAATTAGATTAAAAAATAACTGTTGATTTCTCACTCCCCCTAGGGCAAGCTCTGCCCCGGTGTTCACTGCCCATAGTTTAGGGAACCGCTCAAACCCAGTAGAAATTACCTGCTTCCCATCGGGAGTGGCGTTCACTGTCCGTACCCAGCTTTGGTGGCCGGTTAAGGTATGTTGGAGTTTACCGGTGGCTAAATCCCAGATTTTGGCTGTCCGATCACTAGATCCAGAAATTATCTGTCCTAGGGAAGTAAGAGCTAAATCTGTCACCCAGCCCTGATGCCCTGTGAGGGTATGGAGTAATTTATTCTGTTGCAGATCCCAAACTCGTACCGTGCGATCGTCTGCCCCAGAAACGGCATACTTGCTGTCTTTGGTTATGGCTAAATCCTCGATCGTACTGGTATGTCCCGTCAAAGTTGCAATTTCTCGACCTTTGCTGAGATCCCAAACCTTGAGTTGGTTATCCGTAGCAGCAGAAATAATTTCTTGTTGGTCAGGGGTGACAGCCACCTGAGTTACTCCGCCCTGATGGCCCTTGAGAGTATATTTAACTTCCCCGGTTGCCACATCCCAAATCTTGATCTGTTGGTCTTTACTGCCAGAAATTAATTGTGTTCCATCCTTAGTAATTGCTAGGGAGATTACGGGCTGTTCGTGACCACTGAAGGTGCGGATATTTTCCCCGGAATCCAAATTCCACAATTTTAGAGTATTATCCACCGAAGCCGAAATTACTTGAGCTTGGTTGGGCAAAATGGCTAAGTCTGTAACCCAGCCCCGATGTCCCTTTAGGGTTTTTAGGGATTTGCCCTGATTTAGATCCCAGACCCGGAGAGTCCGATCGCGCCCCCCAGATACAGCTATTTTGCCATCTTGGGTGATATCCACAGTATTGACGCTGGTATCATGCCCCCGTAAAGTATGTAATTCCTTGCCTTGCTGTAAATCCCAAACCTTGAGGGTAGCATCCGCCGAAACTATTTGTACCCGTTCAAAGCGATCGCCCGCCGCCGTCACCATGACCTGTCCGTTGCCAGAAATTGCCACATGGTTTACCCAAGAAGTATGGCCAGCCGTCATCCCTTGGCGATAAAACCAGAGAGCGATCGCTCCTAATAGGGCAGTACCTAGGAGAGCGATCGGCAGCATTAGGTACAGCCGCCGGTAAGCTGGTACAAACAAACCACGCCAAAATCTCGCCAGCCCCCCTAGGTGATAAACTTCTGGACTCGCTTGGTAAAGATAGCTATGGGCACTACTAGGACGAAAAAATACCCAATAGGTCAACAGAGCATAGTGGTAAGGATTGAAAGGATTAAGGCGTTGGGGTAGTTGTTCACGAGGCTGGGGGAAATTAGGCATAGAGAAAATAATTAATTTCTAGGAAATAGAAAACCCTGCCGCTATTTATCAATTTACCTCCCTATACCTCTCTGCAACTAACAACTACTTAGCTTTTGGGGGCAGAGGTTTTTTCTTTTGGCTACGGAGGCGTTCTATACTCAGGGCAACTACCCCGATCGTTACCAAGAGCATTCCCACGACTTGGTTGATATTCAGAACTTCTTTAATAATTACAAGAGCCATTACTGAAGTCAGGGCTGGACCTGTAGCTCCAATTACCGAAAAGGGAGCTGCCCCAATCATGCCAATCCCGATATTGGTCATTAGATAACCAGCCAGGGTCAAACTACCTAGAATTAGGGCAGTGATGACGATCGCTCCCCACATTTGAGGATTCACCTTCACGGCAAAGGCTGCTGGCAGGGGCAACATCAGGGTAAAGCCCGATAGGAGGAGAATAATAATAAAATTAATCACACTAAAAGGCACGGGATGGACTTTCTTTTGGGCAGCTTGGGTCAGGGTGACATAAAGGGCAAAGGCGATACCAGAAACCACTGCGAGGATTACCCCACTAATAGTTAGATTGGCTGTATTATTTCCCCTGGTCGGCAGGGAGATTAAGACTACTCCAGCAAAAACTGTGGCAGTAATGATCGATCGCACTAGAGTTGGCCGCTCCCCAAATAAGACCCAAGCCAAGAGAACCGTAATAATTGGATAGATAAAAAATATGGTCGTTACTACTCCTGTAGGGGCTTGCCCAAAAGCTAGGAAGATAGTTACTTGAGAAACAAACAGGAAGAAACCACTGCCGATCGTATTCCAAGTCCGGTCTTTATCATCGAAGGTAGCAAACTGGCGCAAGTCGCTAAATAAATTGGGGTAGCGTACCCAGCCAATTACCAACATCATTGGTACTACCACCAGCATTCGCATCCAGAGAATCAATAGAGAATTTCCGGCTCCCGGAGGAATGAAACCACCAATATTTTCAATACCCATCACCGTTGACTTCTTGAGCATGATCCGGAAGATCACATTCTGGAGAGAGAGGGCCACGGAAGATAGAAGTGCCAGCATCAAACCAATTTGCTGGAGAGAAGCTCCCTGTTTGGCAGGAGGGGGTGGAGGTGGAGTTGGTTCCAAAACCTCTGGAGTTGTTAAGTTAGTTTCTGGATTAACCTCTAGATCAGGGTCTGGGAGAGTTTCTGCATAGGTTCTACCTCCATTACCGTTAGGAGCTAGGGGAGTGGTTATCCCGGCATCGTTATGGGAGGAGATGTAGGGTGAATAGCCAGAATTTGGTCTTCCGGCCTCTTCAATGCGGGGAACTTCTTGGCGTAGGCGATCGACCAAGGACTCAATAATTGTTTCTCCCTGCTGTTCTAAGCTATACATCTGCCCAATCTGTTGCGAGAGGGAACTTTGGTAGCTGGTTAAATCCTGTTGGAGAGAGCGAAAGGTCGATCGGAGAGTATTATCTAGAGCCGCAATGATTTTATAGGCATTATCACTATAGTCATTTGTAGAACTGCCCAAATCACCATTCAGACTATTCCCCGTAGGCTGAACCTCGCCTCTGGAGACTTTAGCTTCATCTAATAATTGGTTTAGGCGTTGGGTCAGGAGTTCTTCTACTTGAGATACTAGAACCGAACTAAATTGTTGGACTAACTCCTGTTGCTGACTTAAAACTTGCTGACGTTGCCCTTGAAGATCGTCAATTTCATAAAG
Organism: Coleofasciculaceae cyanobacterium OTE_70_metabat_329; assembly: GCA_031374985.1. Lineage (GTDB taxonomy): Bacteria > Cyanobacteriota > Cyanobacteriia > Cyanobacteriales > JAAUUE01 > JAAUUE01. The sequence continues at coordinate 10,267 of JANMHD010000624.1, forward strand.
CAATCGGGATTTATCAGTTTGCAATCGGTCTAAATCTTGACGTAACTGAGAAACTAAATCTATTCTCAGGCGTTCTAGTTCACTTGTCATAGTACTGAGAGCTTCTGGGGTCGAGTCTCTGGTCGATTCTTCCAGAGATGAAGCAGCAGTGCCCTGATCATCTGGCTCGTTTGTCAGTGGTTGGTTATCCGATTGCGACATTTTATATTTTACCCTTCAGCGAATTTCCTAGTTTCAGTCAATTAACTAGATATTTTCAATATTTTGACAAAAAAAGTTCATCTTAGGTAGAAATTACTGTAAATTTTCAATTACCCTTCACAAAACTACACTGAATTTTGATTTTAAGCTCTCCTGTAGCAAAAATTCACCCTTGAGCAATTACACCATATTTTTGGAGAATCTTACGATTAATTTGCCGAAAATACCTATAAAATCTGGAGTTTATGATTTATGAACAGAAAAAATATTTGGTGGTTAGCTTTAGTTAGTTTAGTAACCCTAGGGATAGTTTTATTTTTTAATCTAGGTGTTGGGGCCGTGGTAGAAACTTTCATTATGAATCTTAGCCAAGGCAGTTTCAGTAAAAATCTCCCACTTCAGCAACCTAAGTTGACTCTTTCACCAGACCCCATGCCTACGCCCGAACTTCGCTATCAAATCCATAATCTGCCCCAATCGGTGGTGCATAGCCTAGAAATTCCTCGAAATTATCAGGTAAAAATGGCTATAGCTAATGAGCTACAAACTTTGCCCCGATTTGCTGCTAATCAGAGAATCACTGCTGTTCTCAACGGGGGCTTTTTTGATCCCCAGAATCAATTATCTACTTCTTTTGTGATCTCCCAAGGGCAGTTAGTAGCCGATCCCAGGCAAAATCCAAGGTTAATGGGGAATCCTCAATTAGCTACTTATCTAGATAAAATTTTGGATCGATCGGAACTCCGTCTCTATACTTGTAGCCAAAATAATGGCCAAACTAAACGCTACCAAATTACCAATCATAACCAACCCATCCCAGCAGACTGCCAACTCCTAGAATCTATAGGCGGTGGTCCGCAATTATTACCAGAGTTAACTGCTAGGGAAGAAGCATTTTTTGAAACTACAAATGGGACAGTGGTAAGGGATGCGATCGGACTTAACCAACCCAATGCCCGTACCGCCGTAGGTATCAAAGCCAATGGTGATCTAGTTTGGATAATGGTAGCTCAAAAGTCAGAAAATCCCCGCAATTCTGGAATGTCTCTACCAGATTTAGCTAAGTTCATGACTCAACTAGGCGTAGTACAGGCATTAAACCTCGATGGCGGTAGCTCTTCTAGTTTTTATTATCAAGGGCAAACCTTCTATGGCAAGGTAAATGCAGAGGGCGATCGAATCCAAAGAGCAGTGAAATCAGTTCTGGTGTTACAGGAGAATTGATTTTAACTATTAACAAGATAAAATGTATGCTTAAATGATCTCCCTAGAAAAGATTAACAGTGATGTGAAATGAATAATATTTTTGACTATCTAAGAATTCAAGGCTTTCGGGGGTTAAAGTCTCTAGAGCTATCGGACTTAGGAAAAGTGAATATTTTTGTAGGAGATAACAACTCAGGCAAAACTAGTTTATTGGAAGCAATTTCAACTTTTTGTAATCCCCTAGATCCACTCCATTGGATTGGGATATCGAAAAGAAGGTCTTCTGTTGGCAGGACTGTTTTGCCAGTTAGACCTAGTTTAGAACCCGTAAAATGGATATTTCCTCAAGAACATAAATTAACATCCATTGATGAAGCTTATCAAGGTGAAATAACCATAGAAGCTAAAGGTAATATACCGATTGTTAGGCTTGAAGCAAATCTTTTAGAAATCTATGGTAGTGGGATAGAAACATCTACTTCTAGAAGGCTTAGTGATGATGATACATTAAATGAGGATATTAAATCAGGTATTGAACTAGAAGTTATAGTTTCTCCAGCGATAATACAGAGTGACCTATTTAATTCTCTAGGTTTGACAAAAGAATCTTTTCAATTTTGGGACAGGGAGAGAATCATTCTAAAAAAGCGTCCCAAGCCATATATAAGAAGTGCAACTATTTTTCCATCTTATTCTGACTCTGAATCTATTTCCTATCTATTAACAAGAATAATTGAAAGAGATAAAAAAGAAGAAATCTTACAAGTACTTAAGTTGTTTGATGGCAATATTATTGATATAGAAATACTCTCCACTCGAACAATTAGACCAATTATCAAGATAAGGCATCAGATATTAGGACTCGCTCCACTATATATATTTGGAGATGGATTTCAGAGAGCTTTAATTATGGCAATTACTTTAATGTCTATTGAAAATGGAATTTTACTAATTGATGAAATTGAGACATCAATCCATGTTTCTGCCCTTAGCAAAATATTCTCATGGCTAGTTAAAACTTGCCAGATTAGAGACATACAGCTTTTTGTGACAACTCATAGTTTAGAAGCTATAGATGCAATGCTAGAAGCAATTAATGATATAGATGATATTGTCGGCTTCAAACTAAATAAAGAAGGTCTGCCACCGCAGAGATTTAGTGGAGATATTTTAGATGGACTCCGTGATCGTGGCTTAGATGTGAGGGGGAAATAGTGAGATATTCTTTTATTGTTGCAGAGGGTTCCCATGATATTGAAGTTTTAGCTCAAATACTCGAATCCTACTCTTTGAAAAGAATTGAAGGGGGTAATAAGCCTGATTCATACTGGGATGATCTTATACCAAGTCAAATTCCTAGAAAAGAGAAAGAGAACAAAAGTTCTAAAAAAAGTGGTGAGCAAAAGAATGATGAGGACTTGATACAGCTAGTTCAACGGCCAACTTTTCTTCAAAATGAT
>JANMHD010000001.1:0-11779 GCA_031374985.1 Coleofasciculaceae cyanobacterium OTE_70_metabat_329
TCTGAAGCGGAATATTCTCCGTCGTTTGGCCAGCTATGGTTGTCGAGTAATCGTTGTCCCGGCAGATACTACCCCAGAAGATATTCTCAAGCATAACCCTGATGGGATTTTTCTTTCTAATGGCCCTGGGGATCCTTCCACTGTGACTGCGGGAATTACGACTACTAAAGCCTTATTAGCAGAAGCTCGGCCAATGTTTGGGATTTGTATGGGACACCAGATTTTGGGTCTATCCCTAGGGGCAGAAACCTTCAAGCTCAAATTTGGGCATCGGGGTTTGAATCAGCCGGCTGGATTAGCCCAAAAGCAGGTGGAGATCACTAGCCAGAATCATGGTTTTGCAGTTACAGAGGAGTCTTTACAAGCAGAAGTGGAGATTACTCATCTGAATTTGAACGATCGAACTGTCGCTGGTCTCAAGCACAAAACCCTGCCCTTTTTCTCAGTCCAGTATCATCCAGAAGCTAGTCCGGGTCCCCATGATGCAGATTATCTTTTTGAGCAATTCGTGACTCAAATGCGAGAGGCAAAGAAATAATGTAGATCAATTGTTTGGGAAAAAGAAGAACTAGTTTAGCTAGTTTAGAAACTTATAAAATTATCTGATCTAGGCAGAACTCCTAAATTGCGATATAATCAAAATAGTCATATGGGACCGTAAAGGTTTCGACGTTTTGGCTAAACCCAAACTGTGCAGGTCGAGAGTGAGCCTCCTCTCGCAAATCAAAGGTTCAAACAAAATGTAAATGCGAACAACATAGTTCCCTTTGCTCGTAAAGCAGCCGCTGTTGCCTAAGAACCTCTAATTCAGGTCCGAGCGTCTCTAGTTTGACTCCGTTAAGAGCTATAGACAAACCCCCAACGGATGCTCTAGGTAGTTGTCTTTGATAGATTGCCTAGCTAAGACCCCATCAAAGAATCCCATCATCCGGGACAATGGATGGTTCCCGCTGTGCGGATCAAAACAGCTAAGCCTGTAAATGAATAGTAGGTCAATACCCAAGGCGGACGGCAGTTCGACTCTGCCCGGTTCCACTAAAGTAGATTAAGTTTAATTGAAAATTAATTTTAAAGAGGTCATGTAGCTATTACATGGCTTTTTTAATAGGGCAGTTTGCGGGTATTACTACAGTCAAAAGAATAAGGGATTTACAGCAATTTGCCTGTCCTGACTCCCTTAGCGATCGCCATAAAACAAAAAAGCTGGTCATGGATAACCAACTTTCTAGAGATTTTTGAATTTTATCTAAATTAACTAGTTGCTAGATAGAATAGGCAACTTCTTGGTATGCCAAGTGGGGTTTGACTTGATACTTAACTAGGTTAGCCAGTTCTTGCAATTGGTTAATTGCTTCGGCGCCTTCTAGTTTCATAAGTTCTCGATCGTCTCGCATTTCCGTCCAAGTGATTCCATAATCAGAGACAAGAAAGCGGATTAGGTGGTTGTCTGTCAAGCTCACCATAAAAGAAGCACTATTCATCTGGTTGCCACAGGTGTAGCAGGAAGCCAGATAGCCACGGCTTTCCAGAACTAAGGCCAGAGCTTGGAGATTCATTACCAAGTCCTGAACAAATTGTCGGTGTTGTTCTGCAAGTCTAATAAACAATATATCCTCCTTGAATCAAAATATTATCCTAGCAAACTCAATGTTTTTGGTAATCTTAGGGCAAAGATTTTTGGAAAGGATGCTCCTAATCATTGCGGGGAACATTCTTACTATTTCTCTAGTACCATCATGTTTCTTAACATTTGCTTGCTAAGGCTGAGGAAGCTACATTAGTCCAGTGTACAAGGAACAAACCTAAGGAAAACCTTAAAGTGGTAAGTATTTCTCCTAGTAACTATACACAGAACTAATTAACCTGCCACCATCCTAACCCCGGACCCACTAACCGGATAGTGATCCAAAGCACAACTAAGAGGGTAATTCCAGTCCAAGCGCCAGTGGTTGTCCATTTAAGGAATTGCTCACTCTGAGTTTTGGTAATTGGCAGCCAAGGGTAGACATAAGATGGTTCACCATACTTGTCTCCCAAGGCGGATTTACGACGTTTCGCTTCACCCATACATATCCACCTGTAAATTGATAGTTTGTAGTTGGTAATGTTCCCGTTGATTCCTCAATCATAGTTTAGATTATAGGAATGAGAAATTCAGAGATGGTCAATACTACAAATTACACTATAGCCTAGAGCATCTCTAAATATCCGCCATAAAACCTAGTTAGTCATCGGGGAAGAGCATATCTTCTAAAAAGGGCTGGAGGGTTTGCACTTCTTCTGGGGGAACTAATTCTAGCATCCCTTGGGCATTGCGCCTAGCAAATAGGAGGAGGGGGTCTCTGGGAGTGTAAATACCGTACTCTTCTTCTTCGTGATAGAACGTTGCTAGGGGTTGGTATTCTTCTGGTTCTAAGTTAATATCATCATCTTCTACTTCGATCGTCAGCAAGGTTTCCTCATCTACCGGGGGTAGCTCCCCAGCCACACTGAGGGTAAAGGCTGTCCTCTTCAAAACAAGATTTTGTTCAGCCAGAACTGCTTGGGCATCAAGAAAGATGACATCGATTTCCTCTTCTTCTAGGAAAACAGCATCACTAAATTCTCCATCTTCTTCCCAAGCGAAGATTTCTATAGGATGATCTACAGGGAGCAGGAGAACGTAATCTACACCATCGATATCTAGCTCCTGTTCAACGAAGCAGTCTAGCGATCGCCCAGCCTCATCCTTCATGGTGATGACTTGGTTTTGGGGCTGACCATTATCTTCAGAAAATTTTGATGAAAACATTAAACTAAACAGATGGGGTAAAATTTTTATGAGTGTTGATAATCAACAGGTGGTACAGGTGATTGGTGGCGGGTTAGCCGGCACAGAAGCTGCGTGGCAGATTGCTCAAGCAGGTGTAAAGGTAATTTTACATGAAATGCGTCCCCAAAGGTTGAGTCCAGCCCATCATTCGGCAGAATTAGCTGAGTTGGTCTGTAGTAATTCCTTTGGGGCAATGGCTAGCGATCGAGCGGCGGGATTATTACATACAGAGCTACGTAAGTTGGGATCCGTGGTAATTGGCAAGGCCGATCACCATGCAGTTCTGGCGGGGGGGGCTTTAGCGGTCGATCGGGCCAAGTTTAGCCATGATCTTACGGAAACCCTTGCCAATCATCCCTTGATTGAATTGCGACGGGGAGAAATCTCTCAAATTCCTGAAGGAGTGGTAGTTCTCGCCAGTGGACCTCTGACGGCACCTAGCTTGATAGAAGATTTGCAAAAATTTACCGGACTGGAATACCTAAGTTTCTTTGATGCTGCCAGCCCGATCGTAGTGGGGGAATCTATTAACCGAGATGTAGCTTTCCTTGCTTCTCGTTATGACAAAGGGGATGCCGCTTATCTCAACTGCCCCATGAACCGGGAACAGTATCTACATTTTTGGCAAGAAGTAGGCAAGGCCGAACAAACAGAATTAAAAGATTTTGAGCGAGAAACCGCTAAGTTTTTTGAAGCCTGTTTGCCCATTGAAGAGTTGGCACGGCGGGGGGAGGATACCATGCGTTATGGGCCTTTGAAGCCTGTGGGGATTTTTGATGCTCGGTTAGGGGATGGGAGCGATCGGGCCAATAAGCATCTCCGTCCCTACGCTGTAGTCCAACTCCGCCAAGAAGACAAGACGGGGCAGCTATGGAATATGGTAGGTTTTCAGACTAACCTGCGTTGGGGCGAGCAAAAACGAGTGTTTCAATTGATCCCCGGTCTAGAAAATGCTGAATTTGTCCGCCTAGGGGTGATGCACCGGAATACTTTCTTGAATGCTCCAGAATTGCTCCAGCCGACTTTGCAGTTTAAGAAGCGATCGAATCTCTTGGCCGCAGGTCAGTTGATCGGTACGGAAGGTTATACTGCTGCCGCTGCTGGAGGCTGGTTAGCTGGGACTAATGCGGCTCGATTAGTATTAGGTCTGCAACCCTTGGTTTTACCAACCACAACCATGATGGGAGCCTTGTTTGAATTTATTAGCAGTGCCTCTCCCAAACATTTCCAGCCCATGCCCCCCAATTTTGGAATTTTGCCCGAATTAGGCGAGAAGGTGCGCTCTAAACAGGAACGTCATGGCAAGTATCGCGATCGATCTCTAGCAGATTTAGGAGATTTCAAAAATATTTCTCAGATATCCTGATGTTGCCTTTCTATTCAGAACAATAGATTGGTAGATGCACCCTGATTGACGTTCCCTGACTCACCGGTTTGAGTTGGGGATTTTTTTTGCTTAATTTAGCGATAATAGATTTCATGACGAATCTACAAACTCCCCATAGCGGTTATCACTGGAACGGGACTCCCCAGCGCTTTTTTGAAGGCTGGTATTATCGTGTCACCCTGCCAGAACTAGGGCAGACGATCGCTTTTATGTATTCCATTGACGATCCTAGTGGAGACAAACCCCAGAGCGGCGGAGCAGTCCAGGTTTTAGGGATTAATGATGGTTATTACTGGCGGACTTTTCCTGAGGTCGATCAGTTTTGGGCAGATTCTCATCGATTAGCCTTAGGACATTGGGGCAAGAAGCGAATTGCTGGGAAACCTAGATATCTGGAACCCCAAGAGTTTGAGCGATCGATTATTGAGGGTTATCAAGCCACGGCGACTTTGAATCAGGGGCAATTTTTTGATCCGGTGACTGGTAACTGGGTACGGTGGTGTTATGAAATCACTCCGGTTTACGGTTGGGGCAACTTTGGGGAGAGGCAGCAATCTACGGCGGGTTGGTTATCTAGTTGGCAAATCTTTGAACCGGGATGGCAAATTTTGATGGCCCACGGTTGGGCAACGGGTTGGATTGAATGGGAGGGGCAGCGGCATGAATTTAGGCAAGTGCCTGCCTACAGTGAGAAAAATTGGGGGCGATCGTTCCCCCAGAAATGGTTTTGGCTGAATTGTAATAGTTTCAAGGGGGAGCCAGACTTGGCACTCACCGCGGGGGGTGGTCGGCGGGGAGTATTGTGGTGGATGGAATCGGTGGCAATGATTGGTATTCATTATCGGGGGCAATTCTATGAGTTTGTGCCGTGGAATAGCCAAGTGAGTTGGGAAATTTCTCCTTGGGGCAGTTGGCATATGAGTGCTACCAATAACCTTTACACGGTGGAATTAAAAGGAACTACAAGTTTACCCGGTACACCTTTGAGAGCGCCAACGGAGCAGGGTTTGATCTTTTGTTGCCAAGATACAATGCAGGGTAATCTAAGTTTGCAACTTAAGGAGGTTAGGAGTCAGAGGGTTATTTTGCAGGCAAAGAGTGATTTATGTGGTTTAGAGGTTGGTGGCAGCCCGTGGGAAGACAACTACAGCAGTATCGGTTAATTTTGGATATTGCTTAAATAAACTACACCACAATAAAAACTAAATCTGATAGTGCCAAGCTTCTTCTTCCTTCAGGACAATTCTTTGCAAGGGCAGGCGGGTAATCATCCCTTGCTGTTCAAATTGATTCAAAGTCCGAGTCACCGTCACTCTGGTAGTCCCCAAAATTTCGGCAATATCTTGATGAGTTAAACGCAGATCAATCATTTGCCCCTCCCTAACTTCTCGCCCGCATTTTTTGGCTAGCCAATTAAGTAAATGTAAAAGCATGGTATCCACTCTTTTTTGGCTGCGAATCAGCATAAATCCTTCGTACTGGTGGAGATGGTCTCGCCATAGATTAGCATCCTGTTGCCACTGGGAAATGGGAGTAATTTCTACTTTACTAAGACACTCCATCTGGTAAGGTTCTACTTGAGATAAGCCCTGCCCCACCACATCACCCCTACCCCACAAGCCTAAAGTGATTACTGAGCCATCCTCTAACCATGTTAAAGTCCTTACTAAACCAGATTCGATACGCCACAGGCTAGATTCCTTGCTGGGGAGGTACGATCGCCGACCAAAGTATTGCCGTGCCACGGGAGATGGGGGAGCCGCTAAAGAGTACATAGCTAATAACCTAATTAAATAACCCAAAGTAAAGTACAGTATTTCGATAGATTAACTGTAGTTTCCCCAAATGTCAATTTCTTTTTCTTGGTTATAATCAGCAAAATCCTAGCTTCCTACTTGATAATCTATACTGGGTGAAGGACAAAGACCGAAATATATTGATTTTTTTATGATGACCCCTAATAATTCTTCTCCCCGCCACTACCACATCACTACCTTTGGCTGCCAAATGAACAAAGCCGACTCGGAAAGAATGGCGGGAATTTTGGAGCATATGGGATTTTCATGGTCAGAAAGCCCCGATGAAGCAGATTTAATTCTCTACAATACCTGCACTATCCGGGACAATGCCGAGCAGCGAGTTTATTCCCATCTGGGCAGACAGGCCATTCGTAAACAAGAAAAGCCAGATTTAACCTTAATCCTCGCAGGGTGTGTAGCTCAACAGGAAGGGGAAGCTCTCCTGCGGCGGGTTCCCGAACTAGATTTAGTGATGGGTCCTCAGCACGCTAACCGTTTGGAAGATTTGCTTAATCAGGTATTTCAAGGTGCTCAAGTAGTAGCTACAGACGCAGTTCATATCATGGAAGATATCACCAAAGCCCGCCGGGATAGCTTAGTGACGGCGTGGGTGAATGTGATCTATGGCTGCAACGAGCGCTGTACCTATTGTGTGGTTCCGGGGGTGCGGGGCATAGAACAATCCCGGACTCCTGAATCGATCCGAGCAGAGATGGAAGAGTTGGGCCGATCGGGCTACAAGGAAATAACTCTCCTAGGGCAAAATATCGATGCCTACGGAAGAGATTTACCCGGAACTACCCCAGAGGGCAGACATCAGCATACTTTAACGGATCTTCTTTACTACATTCATGATGTGCCGGGGATCGATCGCATCCGGTTTGCCACTAGCCATCCCCGCTATTTTACGGAGCGATTAATTAAAGCCTGTGCAGAACTACCCAAGGTATGTGAATTGTTCCATATTCCTTTCCAATCGGGGGATAACGATATTCTCAAAGCTATGTCCCGGGGTTATACTCACCAGAAGTACCGCCGGATTATTGAGATGATTCGGGAATATATGCCGGATGCTAGTGTTAGCGCTGATGCGATCGTGGGTTTTCCGGGAGAGACGGAGGAGCAATTTGAAAATACGATGCAGTTAGTGGCAGATATTAGCTTTGATATGGTCAATACTGCCGCCTATTCCCCTCGCCCAAATACTCCTGCGGCCCTATGGGAAACCCAACTCAGCGAGGAAGTAAAGAGCGATCGTCTCCAGCGATTAAATCATTTGGTGAATACAAAAATCGCCGAGCGATCCCATCGCTATCTAGGCAGGATCGAGGAAGTACTAGTAGAAGAAACTAACTCCAAATATCCCCATCAAGTTATGGGCAGAACTAGGGGCAATCGCCTGACTTTCTTCCCCGGTGATATTAATAAATTAAGAGGAAAATTAGTCAAGGTAAAAATTACTGAAACAAGGGCCTTTAGCTTGACCGGAGAATTGATTTAAATTAGCTGGTTAATATTAGATAATACCAATTGAGTAGAGTTGGATTGCCTTATCTACTGTTGCAATTGATAACTTATTTTGTAGTGCCTATAGAACACATTTTATCGATACCAGACAACATTTTTATGAAAATGCTCTCTTCTAAATTCTTAAAGGGTATCTGAAAATTATCCTAGTCGAAAAGGATAACTACCGATCGCGGAGGCGGCGGGCTTCATCACTATTCCAGAGATCATCTTGAATCCGATCGAGAGACCAGCCATCATTGTAGTAACGTCCTAGATAGTAATTTATGCCAAAATCATCAGCATTGCGATTTAGTATCCGCCGATAAGATTGGTTAATTTGGTAGGTGACATTATCACGGTTATTATAGCGATTGTCATATCTATCACCATAGCGATTATCATTGCGACTTCCATACCTGTTGTCATATCTGTTGTCATACCTACTATCAGACCTACTATCATAGCGATCGCCACGCCGCTCATTAGCCTGAGAAATAGCTTGTTCTCTGATTCTCCGGGCTTCATCACTGTTAAATAGCTCCTGACGAATTTGATCCATAGACCAGCGATCGTTATAGTAACGCCCCAGATAGTAACTCATCCCGAAATCATCGGGCGCACGATTAAGAAGCAAACGATATAGCTGGTTAATCTGCCCCCGGATGGCATCTTGATTTGAGGGCTGAGGGAAACGGGGCCCCCCACCCCCTTGAGCTAAAAGAATATTTTGACCTGTAGAATTATTACTAGAAGAAATTTCTACCGCCTGAGCACTACTATGGCCTTCCCCGAAGAAAATTGTACCTAAACCAAGAACACCACTGCCAGTAGCTAGGGTCACTACGCCGAGAACTATACCTAAAATATTTTGCTGCTTCATAAGATTAACCACCAAGAACAAATCAGTTAACGGTTGTCAGTTAATAGTTATCGGTACTAGACTCATAGCTTCCGTACTAGGTTCATAGCAAAGGAAGCCTTGCAGAAGATCAATAATATTAATTATTCTTCACTGTTTACTGATAACTGTTCACTGCTCACTGTCTTTAGGATGTTTTGGTGGTGAAATTTGTTCCAGCCTTTGCTGCCATTGGGTATCAAGTTTTGCAGATTGGTTAATTTCTTGGTCTAACAAATCTGTTTCTGTTGTGTAAGTCAAGTCTTCTGAGCTAATAATATTCTGGGCTGCAAATTGTTGAGCAAAGGAGATTTTTTCTTGTATTGTGGCGTTTGCTTGATTGAGCTGATTAGCAACTTTTTGGCGTTGATTATTACGATCGCTAATCCCCTTATTTTTCATCTGGATCACAAAGTAACGCAGGAGAGGAATTGCCAAAAAACCAATCCCGTAGGCAAGCAAAAGTCCATAGATAGAGCCAACAAAACCTACTAAGCCCCCTAACTGGGCTGCTATCTTTCCTCCTTGGAGCATGGAGCCTAAAGCTATGGCAGCAATAATATTTACTGCCCCCAAACCCCCAGCAAGAGTTAACTGCCCACTACTTGCCCGACTAAACTGCCAGAGTTTTTCTTTAAAATAAGCAGGAACCGATTGGGGACGGCGTTGTTTAGCTGTAGCTTGGAGTTCTGGGAAGTGATAGATCAGTTCTCCGGCGGGGCTGACTTGGGGATAACCATTGAAACGGCTTAGAACCGGGATCATATAGTCTTCATCGGCATCAATTTTATCGAGGTAGGGAGCAATCTGTTCAGCAACTACTGCCCCATTATTGTTAGCGATCGCTTTACCTACCAACTGCCAACGTCTTTCTTCTAAGTTGTAGTTGGGGTTGCCATCACCAAAGATAAAGGAAAATATTGCCATCAGAAAGTTCATTTCTGGCTCTGGCTCATGGGTTTTAGGGGTGGTAGGGAGGTTGCGATCATTTCTGTAGTTGCGATCGTATCCATAGTAAGGATCCGAGTACCAAAAAATACTAAAGGGATTAAACCAAATATTTGGCATTCCAAAACCCCGATCATCTCCGCCACCATCAGAATCTCCATCTTTACTAGCACTGGCGGCAATCATGATCAAAATGATCGCTGTAATCATCAACAAAATCGATGCCACTAAAACCACACCAAAGGAAATGCGAATAATATAAAACAAAACTCGCCAAATCTTTTCCCAAGTTTCCTGCACCTGTAACCAAAAATATTTGTTGCGGAGGATCGATCGGAAGTCCTTCGGGAACAGATAAACCACCTCTCCACTATCAGATACCTGTAGATGACCACCCGCCTCAGAAGCTAGAGCGAGTAAGCCGGCCTGAGCAAAATTGACATCTAAACCAGCTTGAGCCGCCACATCACCAACAGTTACTCGATAATCTAGCTGTTCTACAGCCTTCATGACAATAGGAGAGGAGTTCATAATCCCTACGAATTCTGCACTATGGATACTTAGTTTTTATTGTAGCTTGGAAAAGGAAGAGGCAGAGAGAGATTATCTAGTTAGTTTTTAAACGTAAGGATTGTGTAAGAACAGGCAAGAAGCTTAAGCACCTTGTTTATTCGATCGCTAAATATCCTGATCCAGAAGGGATTTATGAGAAGTTTTGTAAACTATTTTGAACTAATATGTAGAATCCTGTGTAGAAAATAACAAAAATCTTTAGCTAGACCATGCTAAAAAATCTCATGCTATGCTCCTTAAGATAAGATGTTAGAAGCATAATTGAGGAGTTAAAACATTGAAAAAAGTAGAAGCCATTATTCGTCCTTTCAAGCTAGACGAAGTAAAAATTGCCCTAGTTAATGCCGGTATTGTAGGAATGACAGTATCTGAAGTCCGAGGTTTTGGACGGCAGAAGGGTCAAACAGAGCGCTACCGTGGTTCGGAGTATACTGTAGAGTTTCTCCAGAAACTAAAGGTAGAAATTGTTGTGGAAGATAACCAAGTAGATTTGGTAGTAGAAAAAGTAATCGCTGCCGCTCGGACTGGGGAAATTGGAGATGGGAAGATTTTTGTCTCTCCAGTTGACCAAATCGTTCGGATTCGTACTGGTGAAAGCAACCATGATGCTATCTAAAGACTAGGAAGGGAAGTGGGATAATAGTTAATTATTGAGCATTTCCCTCCATAGTATTAGCTACGAATAATTATTAACAAATCTTTGACAAGGATGAGAAATCTCAAAAAAGGTATTTCTCGTCCTTATATTTTTATTTGCAGAATAGTAACTGCCAAGACCGTTAGGCTCAATTATTGTAATAGAGGCACAAGGTTTTTTGACCTAGAGACTAATCTCCTTCGCCCTTGGGTAAGGGAGACAGGCCTTGGGTATCTCGATCGACAACCTTGTCAATTAGATTGGGAGTCTTGGGAGATTGGAGTTGTTGCTTAAACCAAGTAATCCGATTAGGTACTGGAGTTTGTCCCGGTTGAAGAGATTGCAACATTTCTGAGAGTTGTAACACTTCTAGGGAAGCGGATTTTGCCTCTCGGAGTTTGTGCCACACCGATCGAGACATCAAGAGAGTATGCTCTACCCTAGTTGCCCCAATGCTAGTTAGGTATTCTTCTCGTTCTGGTTGATAGTCAGCCGAAGCTAGTTCTAGACTGGAGGTGGGGAATTCTTGGACTACCTTGGCCATTTGGGCTAGGAGTTCTGGGTAGAGCCAAGTGTAGGCGGGATGGACCGTAAGTTGGGCAGAGTGGGGATTGGGGGAATTGTGGCTGAGGCGGAGATTGAAGTAGCCGATCGCAGCCTTGCGTTGAGTTTCAAAAACATAGCCCCGGACAGATTCAGTTTGATTCAGCCAGTGTTTAAGACTTTTTAAGAGACTCTGTAACAATCCAGTTTTAAAGTCTTGGGGATGGCGATCGAATACCTGTCGTAGCAGGGGGGGCATGGAGACTGTATCTAGTTGATAGAGGAGATGGGCATCAGCATTACTGACAGGCAGGAAATTAGGCAGGTGGGGAGATTGCTCTGCTAAGGTTTTAATAATTTCTGGAGCGATCGACCAATAGGTCATGTGGGCTAAAGGCTGAAACCCATTCAGGCGGTATAATGCCAAGGATTGTTGATTATGGATATTGACTTCCAAAAGCCAAGTACGTGCTTCTAGGAGAGTTTCAAAGCAATAGCGCAGGAGGGCAGAACCCACTTCACTAGTATCAGCCCCTGCGGCCACTAAAACCTGCTCTACTCGCCAAGTACTCCAACTGCGATTAAAAGGAGAAACTTTTATTAAGCCTAGAAGTTTTTGGTCTTGTTCGGCCACATAGATGCCGATCGTCCGCTGCCAAGGACTGGGCAAGGA